>JAGYPB010000031.1 GCA_018399135.1 Deltaproteobacteria bacterium
CCCCATCACCTGCCTAGGTGCCAGCTGGGAAACACGGGCGACACCGACCAGTTGGCCCGGTAGAGATCTGACCCAGGTCGGTCTGACCACCGATACCTGTTTGAACGATGTGGTGTTTGGGGGCGAAGAAAAACTGGCCGTCGCTATCGATCAGACCATTACCCGCTATCATCCCCAGGCCCTGTTTGTCTATGCTACCTGCGTGACCGCCCTGATTGGTGACGATATCGACAAGGCCTGTCGCGAGGCAGCCGCCCGCCATGGCATCCCCTGTGTGCCGGTGCATGCCCCCGGCTTTGTCGGCAGCAAGAACCTCGGCAGTCGCTTAGGCGGTGAAGCGGTGCTGACCCATCTGATCGGCACCCTTGAGCCGGACATCACCACCCCGTTGGATATCAACCTGATCGGTGAATACAATGTCACCGGTGATATGTGGCAGTATTCCCATCTGCTTGAAGAACTGGGGATCCGCGTCCTTTCCACTTTGAGTGGTGATGGCCGGATTGCGGCGATCCGCACTGCCCATCGGGCCAAACTCAATGTCATCGTCTGTGCCAAATCCCTGGTCTCCATCACCCGCAAGATGCAGGAAATGTACGGCATCCCCTGGATCTCTCTGTCCTTCTACGGCAAACGTGACACCTCAGCCGGACTGCTGGCCATTGCTGCTGCCCTGGGTGATCCGGCTTTGATCGAGCGCACCCATGCACTGGTGGCGCGGGAGGAAGCGGCGCTGGAGGAAAAACTTGCTCCATATCGCGCCATCTTTGCCGGCAAAAAGGCGGTGCTCAATACCGGCGGCAACAAAACCTGGTCGATCGCCGCCGCCTTGCAGGATCTGGGTGTCGAGGTGGTAGCAACTGCGGTGCGCAAGGCCACCGAGGACGATCGGGCCAAAGCGCGGGAGTACCTGGGGGCGAATGGGGTGCTGATGATGAACCCCGGGGCCGAACAGGCACGGATGATCGATGAAAAGGGCGCCCATATCCTGCTGGCCGGTGGGCGTTCCCTGTATACAGCGATCAAAAAGGGGATCGCTTTTATTGATGTCAACCAGGAGAAAAAAATCAGCTATGGTGCTTATGCCGGACTGCTCAATCTCGCCGAAGATCTCAAACATGCACTGGAAAGCCCGGTTTTTGCTTTGGCCGGTCGGAGGGCACCATGGAGCAGGTAAAAACCCGGAGCAGACACAAATCATCCAGGTCGTTACAGATCAATCCCTTCAAATTGTCGGCACCGATGGGGGCAACCCTGGCTTTTCTCGGGGTGCACCAGTGTATGCCGCTGATGCATGGCGGTCAGGGGTGCTCCAGTTTCACCAAGGTGTTTTATACCCGCCATTTTGCCGAACCCATCGCCCTGCAGACTACCGCCGTTACCGATGTCACGGCGATCCTCGATGGTGGTGATTACAGCATCAGCGAAGCGGTGAAAAATATCGGCAACAAGGTCACCCCGGAGCTGATCGGGCTTTATACCACCGGTCTGACCGAAACCAAGGGGGATGATGTCAGTGGGATCGCCAAACGGCTGGAAGTGCCGCTGGTTTATGTCAACACGCCCGATTACGAGGGGGGACTGGAACAGGGGTGGGCAGCGGCCTGCAGCGCCATGATCCGGCAACTGACGAATGCCTGTAGCGACGTTGACGACAATCTTCTGGTGCTGCTCCCCCATGTCAGCCTGACACCCCTTGAGGTGGAAAAGATCGCTGATCTGATTGCCGCCTTCGGTTTCAATGTGGTGATCCTCCCGGATCTGTCGAGCTCCCTCGATGGCCATCTGGGGGAGAAGCAGGCGGCTCTTTCCAGTGGTGGCATCCGCATCGAACAAATTCGTGATCTGGCGCAGGCTGGGCTGGTGGTCAGTGTCGGCGCGTCGATGATTCCCTGCGCTCAGGAATTGCAGAAGAAAAATTCACAGCTGCGCCACCACCATTTCCCTCATCTTTCGGGTCTGGTCGCCACCGACGAGCTGATCAGGATGCTCCTTGATGAAACCGGTTTTCACGCCCCGCCACAGCAGGTCGGGCGTTGGCGCGACCGTCTGCGTGATGCTCTGCTCGACTGTCATTTCGCTCTGGGTAAAACCCGTTTTATCCTGACCGGAGAGCCGGATATGCTTGCCGCCCTGTGTGCGATCATCAGCGAGGCGGGAGGGAAAGTCGCAGCGGTGATTGCCGCCACCGATTCAGCGGCCCTGGATGATCTTAAGGCGGAGCGGGTGATGGTCGGTGATCTGGGGGATGCCGAGGATCTGGCCGCCGACTATGACCTGATCGTCGGTGGTACCCATGTCGAAGCCCTGGCCGATCGCCTGGGGAAGGGGATGGTGCTACGCGGTTTTCCCAACTGGGAACAACTCGGCAATCAGCTGGTTCATGATTGTCTTTATCAAGGGGGAGCCTATTTTCTTTGCGAGGTCGCCAATGCGATTACTCGGCATCAGCATCATGGGAAACAGTAGTGAACGGCTATACTGAACAGATTCTTAACTATGCCAATAACCCCGATTATGTCGGAGAACTGGCAGGCGCCGATGGTATCGGTGAAATCGGCCTGGGGGAAGGTGAGCGAGGTTCGCGCATCGCTGCCCGGTTTTTTCTTAAAACCGCGCAGCGGCAGATTGAATCAGTCAGATTTCAGGCTTTTGGTTGTGGTTATACCATTGCTGCCTGTGCGGCGGCGGCTGAATTGGCGGACAAATCAAGCATCAATGAGATTATCCAGATCAGTCGTGAAGCCATTGCCGTCCGGCTGGGCGGGCTGCCTGCCGATCGCCTTTATTGCGCTGATCTGGCCGCTGAGGCTTTACGGGCAGCGGTTGTCAGTATCGAGCATCAAGGGGAGCTGGTTGGCGGCAGTTTAACCTTGCACCAGGATCACGCCGGGCCGAGGGTCAACAGCGATCATCCGCGCTATCGCCAGCTGATGGATAGTTCCTGTCCCCCCAATATCCTGATGTCCGACCGCCATCTTCTCGCCTGTCTGCTGGTGGTCGTGGAACAGGAGAAAAGCACCCCCGCTATCGCTCTCGGGTTGTCATCACCGCAGTTCACCAGCCTGTACCGCAGTTATTTTCCGGCAATCGAATTCAATCTTGATGAATCAAAGAATTCATTGACCGTTAGCAGGGATCCCGAATTGCTTCATCTGCTGTTGGGTTATGTCGCAGCAACAGATGAGACCACAGACATTTTATCAGCAACCCTGCTGGCGCGCTTCCTCGCCGCTCGTGCAATCATACCCGGACATCTCTGGGTCGCCATGGGGCTGTTCGACCGGGCAGAACTCAGCGCCGCAATCAAGCGGCATCTGCCGGCGCTATTTGCCGCCAATGACCAGGGGATGCGCTGGAAACGGTTTTTTTACAAGCAGATTTGTGAACAGGATGGCGGGGCGTTGTGCAAAAGTCCGGTTTGCGGTGACTGTAGTGAGTATGAGTTGTGTTTTGGGTAAAAAAACGGGGAGATGTGTTTGTATCTCCCCGTTCTGGTTTGATATTGCCGTGAACCTTGAACCGTCATATCAGCTGGCCGTCCTTCTTCCCTCCAGTACTTCCAGATCGATATCCTGACCAACGACCCCGGCGGCATCGGCACGGCACTGTTTACAGTGGCGGGCCTGGGAGAGGATGAGCTCTGCCTGATTGCGCACCATGTCCATGGTCAGTGCCGTCGGGGGGACAACGTCCTGAACATGCCAACCGGGATGACCGGGTGATATTCATCATCTGTGCCCCGGTTGCTTGATGGCGGCTCAGGGTTTCATGATCATTGACGTCAGGGGATGTAGACGTGTGGTTGATTTTGACGATCAATCCGGCTGCCGTGGCCGAACGCAATCCTTCCAGTTGATTGTGCAGGATGGCGGCACCTTCTTCGCCTCTGAGTTTCTTCCCCTGATGCCTCACCATTCATAAACCTTTGCGCCGGTTGCCGCAGTCAAGGCATTGATGGTAATGGTCAGGCTGGTCACCCCGGCAACAATGATTTTATCAACCGACTACGGCAATAGCGAGCCATTGGTTGACGTGACTGTTCAGGGAATTCCTTGCGGACCAGATCAAAGGCGATGTTGATGCAATCGGTTCGCCGGGGCCGGCGATGCCGACGACCTTGAGATTCGGCGCCACCTTCATTTCCATGTGTCTCTTGACCAGACGCACGCGCTCCAGCGATTGTTCAGGTGTTGTGCCCGACTGGTGACGCCGGGACGACTTTCGTTAACACAGTCAAAGCGCCGTTCACAAAAGCCGCCATGATATTGCGCAGGAGCCACCGGCGAAAGTGGATGCGTCCGGCACTGTGATCGCCGCCGAAACGTCGGAAATTTTTGTAGTAGCAGTCATCATCAGGCGTGGTCGCCATGGGTGTCTCCTTGTGAAATCAGGGAAGGAAAGCGCCGTTGCCTGACCCGGGATAAAAAACCCCGAGAACTCAACTAAGAGTTTCGGGGCGACTGTGCCTTGGGAACAGGGTTACATCAACGTAACCCTGTTGTTTAATAGGTATTGTATGAACTATTAACTTATAGAGCATGCGTGCCAATTATCAGATCGAGATATAGAGGCCGATCACAGTCCGGTGATAGCGTGAAGCTGCTGATAATCTAGGCACATTCTCCAGGTGCTGCGTTATAAGGATCAAGTCAATAAGGTCACAGATGTGGGCAGCTTTGCGCCGGTTGCATTTTGCCTTTGCACTGCCCGCCACAGACACTGTCGTGAGCCAGTTTAAGTGCCTCAGAGTGGATCCGGAAGGCGATGACCGAAAGTGCCAGCCTTTTCCAGTTCCACTTTGGGTAGCTCCCGTCCTTGGCTGTAACCACCGCCTTGCAGTCTTTGATCGCCTCAACAATGGCATCGATGGCGATAGCAAGGGATGATCCCAGATCGAAGGAACAGTATTTTCGACTTCAACCTCACCCAATCTGTTCCGGATTGTGGCTGCGGTAGTCATTGTATATCAGAAAACGCCGGGCGTGGCCAAAGTGTTGAGTCTACCTCGGTTCCTGATTTGAATGTGACAGCAATAAGCATGAGATGCTCTCCTTGTGCAGCAGAGGGTTTAATCTTCTGCTAAGCTGCATGGGCGCAAGCTGAAACATTTCTTCCGGACAGGCGACGCCACGGGCGGCACAGCCGACCACAGTTGTCTTCGGCAACGACATCATCACCATACGCGAAGGTATAGTTTTCTCTTCGTCTTCAATATCCAATGGTGCCAGTACTTTGCGGGAACAGGCTTTGTAGCAGCGCCCACAACCAGTACATTTTTTCGTGGTCGATTCCTTCGACGAAGGTCGGGTAAGTGCTTCCACCTTTGGTCGATTCCGGTAATAAAGGCCATGAGTTTTCTCCTTGTGATTTTTTTAAAATGTTTCAATGATAGATGTTTGGGGATCACGTCGGGGGTATTTTCATTTGCGGGAAAAACTCGGCTATCGCCTCAAACAGTCCCCGCTGCATTCAAACACCCCCGACGTGGTCATTGCTGGTTGTTTATCCAAAGGCGTGATGAATCACACCCCTACATCTTTTAATAGGGCTTTTCGCAACCAGGGTGGTGGGCTGCCGCGCAGCACTTCCTGGAGTTGTTCGATGGTGTCACTGATTGGAGCTTTGGTTTTGCTTTTGATCGGATGAATCTTCTTGGCAACTAGACGCGCCGCAGCCGGACCACCGATCTCGGCGACATAGACCAGGGCACAGTCGGCCAGACCGGCACAGCGGGATTCGATGCGGTCGGATTCGTCATCCCCTGAAGTGCTGACCTGGACAATCCCGTTGAAGTTCGCCTTCTCCGCTCCAACCTCCCAGATAATGAATTCTTTGGCCCGACCGAAATGTTCATCGATGTGAATTTTATCGGTGCTGGCAAAGGCAACGTTCATGTGCATTCCTCGCTTTCTTGTACTGTCGATGATGTCGAAGCGTCTGATGCGGATCATAGGTAAATCAATTTCACACTCGTTCGCTGTTCTCACTTAAGCCAGTAAGTAGTCTCGGTTCAGCACCAGTTCGGGTGTCCGGTGCCAAGGGGCGCTTTGCGTCTTCGCAGCTTGACGTGAAGCGGTTTTCCCTTTAGCGCATCATCTCAAACCACTGATCCTCACAAGTCTCATCAACCGTATCGAGGAACTTGTTGACAATGCCGGTCAGCAGGCTGACGGCACCGTTGTAGCCGATCACCGGAGTTCGGTGCAGGTTGACCCGATCCATGATGGGAAAACCGATGCGGAAAAGCGGGATTTTTGCATCACGGGCAACCCATTTGCAGTGTGTATCGCCGATGATTCCATCCACCGGATCGGTCATACACAAGCTACGCATGTGCCACAGGTCTTTATTGACGTAGACGGTTCCCTGAGCGCCGTATAGAGGGGAGGTTGCCAGCAGGGCCTCCATCTCTTTTTTGAACTTCTTGTTCGAGCGGGAGCAGAGGATGTGGTAGGGAACCGCACCCATCTCCAGCAGGAAGGAGACAATGCCGAGGAGATAGTCAGGATCTCCGGCAACGGCAAACTTTTTTCCGTGAATATACTGATGTGCATCGGTCATGGCATCAACTGCGCGACCGCGTTCAGCTTTCAGCTCAGCCGGGATCGGTTTGTCGAACATCTCGCTCAGTGCCATCAGAAACTCGTCGGTCTTGCGGATGCCCATGGGCAGCGGTAAGATGTTGTTCTTTCCTGAATAATTCTGTTCGAGCCATTTCATGCAGTTCAGAGTGGAATACTTCATCAGTGAAATGGTCGCTTTAGCATTGATGGAATCCGCTGCGGCATCGAGTGGGGTGCCGCCGCTGTACATGCGGTAGGTGCCGTCACAGACCGAATCAAAAACATCGGAGATGTCGGCGAGTACGGTGTAGTCTATCCCCATGGCGTCAAAGTAACGCTTGTATTCCCGCAGGTTGCCGGTGTTGCCGTCAAAACCGGGGATCAGATTGAGTTTGCCGTTATCAGCCCCTTCTTTTTTGTGCCCTTCGGTCAGATACTCCAGCATCGCCTTGAGCATACTGTCATACCCATGGATATGGGTGCCGTTGAAGCTGGGGGTGTTGGCATAGGGGGTTGGCAGTTCTTCTGGAATATGACCTTTTATTTTGGCATTGCGGATAAACGCGGTCAGGTCATCGCCAATAACTTCCGGCATGCAGGTGGTAAAAACCGGAATAACCTTCGGCTTGTAAAGCGCATAAGCATTCTCCAAACCTTCAAATAAGTTGTTCTGGCCGCCGAACACCGCGCCGTCTTCGGTCATGGCATCGCTGGTTGCGCACGCCGGTTCGCGGAAGTGACGGCTGAAAGTACTGCGGAAGTAGGAGGCGCAGCCCTGCGAGCCGTGAATAAAGGGGAGGGATCCCTCAAATCCATGGGCAACCATCTGTGCGCCCAGGGGTTGACAGGCATGGGCCGGGTTGACTACCAGCGCCTCGCGGGCAAAGTTTTTTTCCTTGTATTCCTCACTATTAATCCAGTTTTTAACCCGTTCTATTTCTTCTGCCGAATGTTCGGTCATCGGCTTGACGGCGGTAGTAGTACTCATGATGTTGCTCCTTGTGTGTCGACTTCGCAGGTGACCCGGCGAATGTTGTCATTCTTTGTAGGGGCGCAATTTTTTGCGCCCGAGGGTAATCATTACGTCTGAATGAAGGTTGAATCAGGGCGTGATGCATCGCCGATCAACCAGGGCGTGATGAATCACGCCCCTACAACTTCATCGTCAAAACGGTGCTTTCACCAGACTCCAGGTCGGCGAGTTGATGGCCATGTCGATATCGCGGGCAAAGATTCTGAACCCTTCGTAGCCGTGATACGGCCCGGAGTAGTCCCAGCTGTGCATCTGACGAAAGGGGATGCCGGCCTTCTGAAAGACGTATTTTTCCTTGATCCCGCTGCCGACCAGGTCAGGCTTCATCTTCTCGACAAACTTTTCCAGCTCGAATTCGGAGGCATCATCGTAAATGATGGTGCCTTTGGCCATCTCCGGTGACGTGCGGTCATAGTCGTCCTGATGGGCGAACTCGTAACCGGCGCCGGTAATCTGAATACCCAGATCTTCGTAGGCACCGATGGTATGACGTGGTCGCAGACCACCGACGAAGAGCATGGCGGTTTTTCCTTCGAGGCGGGGTCGATATTCGTCAATAACCTCCTGCATTTGCAGACGGTACTTTTCGATGACTTTTTCGACATTGGCCTTGATGGTATCGTCAAAGAGCTCGGCAATGTCGCGCAGGCTTTTTTCAATTTTGGTTGGCCCAAAGAAGTTGTACTCCAGCCAGGGTATTCCCCATTTTTCTTCCATCACCTTGCACATATAATTCATCGAACGATAACAATGGATCAGATTAAGTTTGACCTGATAGGTGGCAGCAATCTTTTCGATTTCACCATCACCGGTCCAGACACTCTTGACGTTGAGTCCAATTTCTTCAAGGATCGGCTTGGCGGCCCAGACATCACCGCCAATGTTGTAGTCACCGATCAGGGCGACATCATAGGGACCGGCCGGTTCACTGAACTCACGTTTGCCGATGACATGGTCACGGATCGAATCATTGGAGATGTGGTGTCCCAGGGACTGGCTGACCCCACGGAAACCCTCACAGTTACAGGGAACGACAAACTTGCCCAGCTCGGCTTCCATTTTTTTGGTGACGGCATTGATATCATCCCCAATCAGTCCAACCGGACACTCGGAAAGTACCGACAATCCTTTGTTCAGAGGGAACAACTCATCAGCTTCGCGTAACAGGACTTCGAGCTTTTTGTCGCCACCGTAAACAATATCTTTCTCCTGGAAGTCGGAGGTAAAATCCAGAGGGAAGGAGGTGACTCCGGGAATCCCCTCCATCAGGTTACGCCGGGTTCCCCAGCTGTAGACGCCACAGCCGACCGGGCCATGAGAGACATGCACCATATCGCGGATTGGCCCCCAGACCACTCCTTTGGCTCCGGCATAGGCACAACCGCGTTGACTCATGACCCCGGGAACTACTTTTTTGTTCGATTTCACCGCACAGGTGGCCGAGGTCGGTTCATTGGCACCCAAGTGAGGGGCGCGCTTTTTGCGGGCTTTTTCCGGATAGGCGGCGAGAGTTTCTTCAATCAGCTCTTCCGTCGCCTCAGTGGTAATGCCGTCAATTTTTTTTATCGTATCAGCCATATCAACTCCTTATTATGATGATGTTCGCGGAATCTATGCGCTTTCCGCCACGCCGACAATCGTTTCATCGTCCGCTTCCATGATGCCGAATTCCATCAACAGCTCTTCCAGCTCTTCGATCTCGATCGGAGTGGGAACCACAAACATTTTGTTTTCATCGATTTTGCGGGCCAGCTCACGGTATTCCTGCGCCTGCGGATGCTCCGGTGAATACTCAATGACCGTCATTCTGCGCAGTTCCGCACGCTGAACCTGATTATCACGTGGTACGAAGTGGATCATCTGGGTGCCGAGGCGTTTTGCCAGGGCTTCGATCAGATCGGCTTCGCGGTCAGTGTTACGACTGTTGCAGATCAGTCCGGCAAGTCGCACGCTGCCAGACGAGGCGTATTTGACGATCCCTTTGGCGATGTTGTTGGCGGCGTACATGGCCATCATCTCGCCGGAAACAACAATGTAGATTTCCTGGGCTTTATTCTCACGAATCGGCATGGCAAAGCCGCCGCAGACCACGTCACCGAGAACATCATAAAAAACAAAGTCCAGATCAGGGGTGTAGGCGCCTTCTTCTTCACAGAAGTTGATGGCGGTAATAACGCCGCGACCTGCACAGCCGACACCTGGTTCGGGGCCGCCGGATTCAACACACTTGATACCGCCGTAGCCGACCCTGAGAACATCATCCAACTCCAGATCCTCAACGGTACCTAGCTCCCGAACCTTGTCCATAACGGTTTCCTGTGCTTTGGCATGGAGAATCAGTCGGGTGGAGTCGGCTTTCGGGTCACAACCGATGATCAGTACTTTTTTCCCCAATTGGGCGAGCCCGGCAACCGTGTTCTGGGTGGTTGTGGATTTGCCGATGCCGCCTTTGCCGTAGATTGCGATTTGTCTCATCTTTTTTTCAGCCATGATCGTTTCTCCTTAGTGGTGACGATTATTCGTCGTTTTGGGGTGGCCTGCCAGACAAAAAACAGTTTGGCGGCATCTTCGTTGATGTGACTGTTCTGTCAGGAGGCCGGATAATTAAAAATTTGAAGCCGGGATATGCGGTCGACGGTGACGTGCGGTTTTACAAAGGTGAGCAGCTCACTACTGCTGCCGTTTAAACAACAAAAAAGCCCGAACGGATGACCACCTAATGTGGATTCCTTCGGGCTTCCTTACCGGTCAGCTGCCGGCTACTGCAATGTAGCGGACTGACGTATTGATGTTTAACCTGATAGCACAGGCTGTGCCAATAATCGTTGCGATCAGGTTAAGTCGCTAATATCGTTGATAGACTTTTGTGCTGAAACAGGGTGAATGCAACTTCAAACATTTTTATGCTGCAATCTGTGCTTACAAATGAGGCGTCTTTGCCGAGCTGCTGCCTTATTTCTGAGCAGGTTGTTTGAGCAGCCGTCAATCCTCAATAGTGACCAGGGTCAGGGCAAAGGTCAGATCGAGCCCGGCCAGTGGGTGGTTGGCGTCGAGTACAACACCCTTGTCGTCGCAGTTCATCACGCGCATGATCCGCTCATCGCCGTCGCTAAAGGTGATGGTCAGTAATTTGCCTGGTTCCGGTGAACTGTCAGGAGGGAATTGTGATCGATCGACTTTAAGCAAGTTATCTTTTTTGCGTGGGCCGTAAGCTTTTTCAGCGGGAATCAGAATATTTCTAGTCTGACCACAATGCATTCCGCAAATCTTTCGCTCCAGGGCCGGGAATACAGAGTTTTCACCCAGTACGAAGGTTAGAGGGTCGTCGCTGTCCCGGCTGTCAAAGATGGCACCATTATCGAGGGTGCCGATATAATGAACAGTGACCCGGTTTCCATTGGCCGCTGTTTTTTGTCTGCCCGTCGTTGTCATTAATGCATCCCACGTTGTTTGGCGAAATCGACGAGAAAATCAAAGACCTGTTCCCGCGTGTTAATAAAGCCGGGCATCTGTAGTAACATCATTTCTTCAATTTTTTCAAGCACTTGTCCATCGGTGCTGGCAATTTCATTCATGACGGCTTCCAGCATTGGCAATACCTCGTAGAGATCGTCGCGATCAAAAAGGTGTAGATCCGGCTTGCCCTGAAATTTGGGCAGATCCCGGGTCTCTTTCTTGTGTCGGTAGCGATAGTACAAATCTGATGGATTGATGGATATATTCATTATGTTAATCCTCAGTACAACTGCCGCACCCTTTGCCGCAGCCGCTGTGAAGGCCGAGCTCGCCGGGGTCGGCCTTGCGGTTTTCGGCAATGAAAGCGTTCAGGTCAGCTTCGTTGATAAACCACCGACCCTGCTCTTCGGTCGCAGGAAGCAGTCCGCGCTTGATGTGTATCAGCAGATTCAGGGTGGTGGAGTGGGTTTTTCTTGCAGCGACGTCCAGGGGTATGTGTTTGCTCGTGGTCATCCTCTTCTCCTTTGGTAGTACTAACTGGACCAGCCTGTCTGATCAAATGCCGGGGCCAGAGTCAGCAGGCGGGGGGTTATTAGCTCAATGTCGGTGCGTACAGTGCGATTGAGTTTCTTCATCCAGTGCCGGGGCAGGCTACCTTCACCATAAAGTGCCCCGGCGATCATGCCGGCGATGGCGCCGGTCGTATCCGCGTCCCCTCCCTGGTTAACTACGCCCACCAGACACTCTTCAAAATCGGCGGTGGTGAACAAAAAGTGAAAGACTGTGCGTAAGGTATCAACGATATATCCGGAAGCCTGACCGTTATAGTTATTGAATCTGAAGTTCGGATGCTGCCGTACCAGTTCTCGTGTCAGTTCATGCAGGGCAAAGCGATCAGCGCCGGCGACAGCGGCATGGAGCATCTTGCCGATACAGAGGCAACCGGCATCCGATAGAGGATGATGATGAGTCAGATGCGCCTGTTCCAGGGTATAGCGCTTTAACAACTCACTATTGCCATAACTGAGCAATGCTACCGGACACATGCGCATCGCTGCACCATTGCCGGCATCCCATTCATTGAAAGGCATCTCCAGGGTGCCATTGTGCAGGTAGGTACGAATACCTTTGCGTACCGTAGCACCGATGTCGATCGGTTTGGAGCGCATCCAGGCGACAAAATAATCGGCAATCTGTTGGAGATTCCAGGCGCCGGCGTCTAGCACGGCGTGTGCCAGAGCCAGGGACATTTCCGTATCGTCGGTGACCTGGCCGGCTTTAATGCCAAGCCAGCCACCACCAATAATACGGTTGTGAATCTGATAGCTGCTGCGGATCTCAGCTGGTAGCATGAACTCGGTCGTCGCCCCCAGGGCATCGCCCAGGGCCAGGCCAAGAAACGCTGCGCGACTGCGCGAGTGAATCATCTGCTGATCAGTGCTGTTCATCCGCCGATCAGAACCTTGACGTTGTAATCACCGCCGATGACCAGATATTCATCCTCTCCTTTGAACATGGATTTTGGCAGAACACCGGAAAGGAAAAATATCTTGGTCAGGGGGATTTCTGCCTGCAGAACCCGCGAACCAAACTCCCAGGCCCGTTCAAAATCAGCGGTGAAAGAATTCAGATTGTTCAGCCGCATCAGACACAAGTTTCCGTCTTTCTTGAGAATAACGTGATCCTCCAGTTCATTGATGCCGCGGTACAGGGTTCGATGTGTTGTTTGAGCGTTGCGGTGGAGCAGGTACTGAACGTACTCATAGAGTAGATCCAGTTGTGACAAAATTGCGCTGGTGCGGGCTGAGCCACGCATGCGATCCACCAGATAGCGGAAATAACCTTCTGAATGGATGTCGTCAATGGTGGTGCGGTGGAAGGTCGGAAGCAGCCCCAGGCGCGATTCCACCCACCCTTTAAGTACCGCCCCTTCAATCGAATTACTGTCAAAGAGCCAGCCGCGTAAAAACCGCAAATAACTGTTTTTAAGACTTTTACGGCTGTTCGGTGAGTCTTCCCGTTGCCACTGATGAAGTTGAAAGGTGACATCCATAAAATCGTGAAACAACGCACCGCACGTTTGCGGGTCGGATAATCCGTCGAGGCGGGGTAACAGCTTGCCCAGGCATTGCGTCCCCTGGATCTGAATCCGTTGTGGGTTTTCATTGTAATGGTGTGACGCAATTGACCAGGGGGGCAGATTGCTCAGGTTCATAGCGCTGATGTGGCTGCTCAGATCACCCCTCCGTCAGCAGGATGGCTTCGGCAACCTGGGCGATGCTTTTGCGTTTATCCATGGCTAGTTTCTGGATCTTGCGATGGGCCTGAGGTTCCGTCATCCCGTTTTTGATCAGCAGCGCTTTGGCACGGTCGACCAGCTTGCGGGTTTCCAGACTTTCCTTAAGGGCGTCGACCTCATCAAGCAGGTTGGACAACTGGATAAACTGATGTATTGCCATGTCGACGGTAATTTTCAGTTGATCGGCACGGAAAGGTTTCATCAGATAGTGATGAACACCGGCTTCAATGGCCCGAGAAACAGTATCATTATCTGTGGTACCCGTCAGCAGCACCAGAGCGCCGCTGGGATTTTTGTTGATAGTGGCGGCAGCGGTGATACCGTCCATTAGTGGCATGGTAACATCCATGACAATCAACAGGGGTTGGTGGGCTGAAGCCAGAGTAACCGCCTGGGAACCGTCGGCCGCTTCATAAAGCTCATCAAAACCGTAGTCGCTCAGGGTGTCGGCGACCTGCCTGCGAATCAGGGGTTCGTCATCAGCAATTAAGGCCTTTTTCATACGGTTTCCTTACGTGGCCGGACGTGCTGTTACCGTTTGGCTTCAGCACGTCCGGGTTTTGGTTTAAGGGTTTTTCCGGTTATTCAAGTCGATATCGTCATTGGTTAGTAGGATGACATGCCGGAAGAGCCGCCGCGGAAATCAGGGTAGGCTTCCATGCCAAGCTCAGATGCGTCACATCCATTCATCTCAACCTCTTTGCTGACGCGGATGCCGACAGTGAACTTGAGTGCCAGCCATGCTGTGAGTGCTGGCAATAGCCACAAAGGCGCCGACGGCGATAATGCCGACAAACTGTCACAAAACTGGCATCGGAATTTGTCAATGGTACAGCCAGAGTGCCCCAGATACGGCAGACCAGGTGAACCGGATACGGCACTGACAACGTCATCGATTTTGAGTTTGTCAAGCAGGGGGATCGCCAGTACCACCAGAATACCACCAATGGCACCGATAATCACCGCCATACCGGGGGACGGAGATGGTTCTGCGGTAATCGACACCAGACCGGCTAGAGCACCGTTAAGGGCCATGGACAGGTCAACTCTTTATACAGCAGTTGCAGCATGATCATGGCGGCGACGACACCACCGGCAAAATTTCCGCAAGGTTGGTGTTCAGGTAAACATTGGACATTTCGATCACTGCGTCGGCCGAGCCCAGGGCCAGAACCGAACCACCATTAAAGCCGAACCAGCCCATCCACAGGATGAAGGTGCCCAGGGTAGCCAGGGGCATATTGGAGCCGGGCAGGGGGGTAACCCGTCCATCTTTGCCGTATTTACCGGTTCTGGCACCGAGGATGATGGCACCGGTCAGAGCGGCCCAGCCACCAACGGAGTGAACGATGGTTGAACCGGCATAATCTGAGAAACCCATCTCACTTAACCAACCCCCACCCCAACTCCAGGCACCCTGAATCGGATAGATGATGGCGGTAAGAAAAACAACAAAACCCAAAAAAGGCCAGAGTTTGATCCGTTCGGCAACGGTACCGGAAACAACGGAAGCCGCCGTGGCAACGAAAACCATCTGGAAGAACCAGTCGGACCCGGCGGCATATCCGCCCGAATAGTCTCCACCTAAAGCGGCAGCATCATCAGCGCCCCAGAGTCCGAAGCTGCCCATGAAGCCACCATCGACCCCCGAGTACATCAAATTATAGCCGATCAGGTAGTAGAGAATGCCGGCAATGGAGTAGAGAGAGATGTTTTTCAGACAGATGGTTGCAACGTTCTTTGAACGTACCAGTCCGGCTTCGAGCATAGAGAAGCCGGCGGCCATCCACATGACCAGTACACCACTGATCAGAAAGGAAAAGCTGTTAAGGATGTAAGCGACTTCGGTAATCACGGTCTCTTCAGCCAGAGCAATGCTCGGTAGCAAAACCAGACCGGCAAGTAATATCAGTTGTTTTTTCATTCTCGTATCTCCTTTTTTAGCACGAAATAGGGTTTGATTTATGTATGTACAGAACTAAAGAGACTCTTCGCCTGATTCGCCGGTACGGATGCGGATTGACTGCTCAATGTTGCTGACAAAAATCTTGCCATCGCCGATTCTTCCGGTACCTGCAGCTGTTTTGATTGCTTCGACCAGTTCACTGACCCGGTCATCGTTGGTGACCAGCTCAAGTTTGATTTTCGGGATAAAATCAACCTGGTATTCGGCTCCACGATACAGTTCGGTGTGCCCTTTCTGTCGACCAAAGCCACGTACTTCACTAACGGTCATGCCGGTGATACCAAGTTCGCAAATAGCGCTCTTGACGTCTTCAAGCTTGAACGGTTTGATAATACATTCTACTTTTTTCATCTGCTGACCTCTCCTTTGTCGGTGTTAAAAAAATACAAAAGGCGCAATGAACCCAATGATATGGGTGCAGAGCGCCTTTGCTCGATTTTCTTTATGGATGGAACGCCATCGTGGCGCGGTGCCCGAATCAGTGTGCTGATTGATGACGGACTAAACTGTTGTTTAGCATGGTCTGTGCCAACTGCAGCAAATGGCTGTTTGTCCCGTCATAAGCTCTAATATCAGGGCAGGTTTGCCTTTTTTTTGAGCAACTGGTGACCGGGATGGACAAAAAAAGTGCAAGCAGCCCGGGTTAATCAGACGGACAGCCGTAATGTGAAACAGGTGCCACCTTCTGGGTTATCTGCCACTGTCAAGCTGCCTTGATAGGAGGTAATGATTTTACGGCACAGATAAAGCCCCAGGCCGGTGCCGGTACTATCTTTACGATTGGTGAAAAAGGGTTCAAAAATCTGCTCCTTGAGGTGATCGGGAATACCGGGGCCGGTATCGGCTATGCTGATCAGCAGGTGATCGTCTTTGTAGCAAGTGCTGAGGCTGATCTTTCCGTGTGGATCCATCGCCTGGATTGCATTGAGGATCAGGTTGAGAAAAATCTGTTTGAACTTGTTGGCATCTACATGTGACAGCGGTAATTCATCTAGATTTTTGATAATGTCAATCTGATGCTTTTTGATTTCGTAGGTCAGCAGGGTCAGTACATCCTCAAGGGTCTGGTTGAGGTCGGTCGGGGCGCGGCGATCCTCCTGCCGTCCGGAATAGGTCAACAGTTCCGAGGTCAGATGGGATAGTCGCTCTACCTCCAGGGCGATGCGTTCGAGCAGCTCACGCCCCTGTTCCGCAGGCGGTTCGGTTTCCTGCAGGATCTGACAGGCATAACTGATGACTGCTAAGGGGTTGTTGATTTCATGGGCGATGCCGGCACTCATGCGACCCACTTCAGCAAGCTTTTCCGACTGAATGGTCTGCGCCAGCAGCTGCTCAAATTCGGTAATATCCTCGACAACAACGACCGCTCCAACGGTTTCATCTTCTTCTTTTAAGGGAGCGAGAAAACGTTTCTGGAGACGGTTCTGTCCAACCAGCCCACGATGGAGGATACGTAGCCGTTGTGGTCTCCCTCGTTCAAGAACCTCACACAGACGGCCGGCAATGCCTTCCTGCTCCAATGTAGGAAACAGGTTCAGCAGTGATTGATCGACAGCCTCAGCGGCACAGATACTGCTCATTCGTTCCATGCTCTTGTTCCATGAAGTAATTCGGAGCTGTCGATCCACGGTATAGACGCCGATACTGATACTGGCGAGAATCTGCTGGTTCAAGTGATTCAGCTGTTCTTTCTCTCGTGATACCTGGCACAGATCATGGTAAAGGCGTGCGTTGTCAATGGCAACGGCGGCCTGTCCCGCCAGAATCGCCAGAGTATCGCAGTCCTGAGCAGTAAAGGCCTCCGGCTGGCAGCTTTCGACGTTAAAGACCCCGATCACCTTGTCGCGCGCAATGAGGGGAACCGCCATTTCCGAGCGGGCGGACTCGATGCCGGGGATGTAGTCGTCTTCCGGTGCAATATTATTAATCAGATAAGGGCGTCCGAATTTGGCGGCCTTGCCCATTACCCCCTGGCCGAGGCCGATGGGCCGTGAGATCGCATCTTCGCTGTAACCATAGCTGGCAGCCGTTTCCAGGTTGTTGGTTGCTGGATTAAGCAGGCGGATAATAGCATTGTCAAAGGTGAAAACCTCTTGAGATACCTGCAGAATTCGTTGCAACAACGGATCAATGTCAGTGATGGCGGCGAGCTCTTTGCCAATATCGAGCAGGGCACGGAATAATAGCTGGTTCTGGTGAAACATCGGTGATATGTCCTTTCGTGATGGTGTTCTTGACAACAGTAGTTAGCACAGATGATGCCAATAATGTTATGATGACCGGGTTCCTGCATGTCTGATGATGAACGCATGACAATCTCTACCCTTGATAATGCAACGAAAAAAAGGAGTTGGACGATGACCCAAGTTTTCGCCGAACTTGAACAGGCAACCCGTGAGCAGTACGACCATGGCGATTTACCAAAATGGTTGGCTGAGCCCGTGTTTCATATCGCGAGGAACCCATCGGAGTATGAAGGGAAGGAGTATCTCGTTGAGATTCTGCTCGATCAGGTTCGTGAGTATGATGTCTATGCCGAAGCCGGATGCTGCAAATGGGCGTATGACCATGAAGATATCGCCAGAACCCTGCGCTGGATGGAGGAGGGGCAGGAATGATCTTTGCGCAACTCAAGGCGGCGATGAAGACTGCTCAGGATGAGCAGGAACTGCCTGATTATCTGGCTGAGCAGGTGCAGCTTATTATTGATCATCAGCAACTATACAGTGTCAGGCAGCAAGAGATAGAACATCTGATTGAGCAGGTTTCCTTGTATGATACCTATGGTCAGACCGGGTATCTGGGGATGGGTGTCAATCATGTTATTCTTGGTAACACGTTGAAGCGGTTGCTCGATAAGTGATTGTTGAATTTAAAGGGGCATTTTTGTGGGACGATGCATGCGTTGACCAATGATTTGACATCAAGACCGCGGGGTTGCGGCCCCGCCCGCTGCCTGACTTTTTGGCAAACGCTCCAAAAAGTCAGCAAAAATAGCTTTCTACTGGCGTGGGGCGACTTGTGGTGCGCATCGAGTGGTGCATCTCCTCGGCAAATGAAAGTGGCCGGTCGCTGCCTCTTTTCACGGAAGGCAAAAAATGCCTCCTCTCGCTTACGCTCGCCAGGGAATTTCGCGCGTACTTCGGTGGTAAAGGCCAGCAACCTGTAGAGGAGAAGTAATCGATGAAAAAGATTCTCAGTCTGATCCACGATGACTTTGAGGACCTGGAATTGTGGTATCCTATTCTCCGGTTACAAGAAGCCGGATATGCCGTTGATATTGCAGGAGAACAGGCAAACCATACCTATCACGGGAAATATGGTGTCCCTGCCGTGTCAGGCCTGACGTATGCTGA
Source organism: Deltaproteobacteria bacterium (assembly GCA_018399135.1). Lineage (GTDB taxonomy): Bacteria > Desulfobacterota > Desulfuromonadia > Desulfuromonadales > Geopsychrobacteraceae > Pelovirga. Next base: position 18,677 of record JAGYPB010000031.1, read on the forward strand.
GGTGCGTGTCGATGACTATGAGGGGCTGCTGATCCCTGGAGGCTGGGCTCCAGATAAAATCAGACGATTCCCGGAAGTGCTTGACATCGTCAGGGCCATGAATGCACGTGGAGACGTCATCGGGCAAATCTGCCATGCCGGTTGGGTGAGTATTTCAGCAGGAATCTTGCAAGGAAAACATGTAACGAGTACACCTGGTATCAAAGATGACATGAAAAATGCCGGTGGTCTGTGGCATGACCAGCCGGTGGTTGTCGATGGTCACCTCGTATCAAGTCGGCGACCACCAGATCTCCCCGAGTATATGAAAGCGTTCCTGACCGCATTATCGACGTAAGTATCGAACGAAAAATACGTCTGCTTTTTGCCTTTTGATCTTTTGACCCTTCAGGATTGTTGCAGCGCCCTTAATTCATCCAGATGAAGAACCGACAGGATATCCTCACGTTTTGACTTGTTGATAATGACCGCGCAGCCAACCAGTTCGGCCCGTGCCTGACGGATGATTTCGGTGAGAGCTTTCAGTGTTGTTCCCTTGGCGAAAAAGTCATCGACAAATAGAACCTTTTCCCCGGGTTGCAACACCTCGTGGGAGACGTAAAGGGTTGTTGCTTCCTGCTTGGTGTAGGAATAGCTGCTGGCGGTATAAAACTTCTTCATGGTGATAGAGCGTTTTTTCTTGGCAAAGATAAAGGGGATCTTCAACGCGGTGGCAACCGCCTGGGCGATCATGATGCCACTGCTTTCAGCGGTAATGACCTTGTCGATCTGCTGGCTACTGAAACGTCCCGCCAGATCCTGCCCGATCTTTTCCATCAGTAGCGGATCAACCATGTGATTGAGAAAACAGTCCACCTTGACGACATCTCCCTGAATGGTTCCTTCCCGGCGGAAGCGTTCGAGTAAATCCTGTGTAGCTGTCATTTGCGATCCTCTCGATCATAGGGCAAACCGAGCCCCTGTGGTTGTTGGCTGGAACCTTTCTGCAGACGGATTGTTGATACTACTAGTACCAGAATAGTAAAAACGTAAGGGAGCATCTGCAGGATATGGGTACTGATGTCAGTTCCTATTGCCTGGAAGCGCAGCTGCATGGCGGTGATTCCACCGAACAGATAGGCTCCGAACATGGCTTTGCCGCTTGACCAGCCGGAAAAAATTACCAGGGCAACAGCAATCCATCCTCGTCCGGCCGACATGTTTTCAATCCACATGGGGGTCATTGCCAAGCTTAGATAGGCACCGCCGATTCCCACCAGACCGGCACCGGTGGTGACGGCTAAAAAGCGATACAGGCTGACCGAGATGCCACAGGTGTCGGCTGCCGCCGGATTCTCACCGACCGTCCGCAGGGCGAGACCGGTACGGGTGCGATAGAGAAAAAACCAGAGCAGGAATACCAGGGCGAAGCTGGTGTAAATGAGCAAGTCCTGCTGAAAAAAAGCGCGACCGACGATAGGGAGTTGGGAAAGTCCGGGAATGGGCAGACGTTCAAGGCCGCCGATGGTTTGACCTACCATTTCACGCCCGAACAGGGCCGTAACCCCGATGCCGAACATGGTTAGAGCCAGCCCGCTGACGATCTGGTTGCCGCGCAATTGTACCGTAATCAGGGCATGAATGCTTCCGACGACAAAGGTGACAGCAAAGGCAGCCAGAATGCCGATTAACGATGAACCTGAATAGAAGGTTCCGGCAAAACCGGCCAGAGCACCGATCAGCATCAACCCTTCAATCCCCAGATTGATGATGCCTGCACGTTCATTCAGGATGGCGCCCAGGGTAGCGAACAGAATCGGGGTGCCGGCGCGCACGGTTGCGTCAAGCAGGATCTCAACCATGATGAATTCCTTTGACCAACTTGAGCCGGTACTGGATAAAGAAGTCGGAACCGAGCAGGAAAAAAAGAATCAGCCCCTGAAAAGCATAAACAAAGGCAATAGGCAATTGCCACAGCATCTGCAAACTATCGCCACCGACCAGCAGAATGCCCATCAGTAGCGACACAATAACCACGCCCAATGCGCTGCGTCGTGCCAGCCAGGCAATAATGATGGCGGTGTAGCCATAGCCGGGGGAAAGCCCATGTTGCAGGCGGTACTGTAGCCCGGCCACTTCGCTGAAACCGGCAATGCCGGCGATGGCACCACTTAAAAAAAGCACCCAGAAGACTGAAGCACCGGTACGCATGCCTGCATAGCGTGCGGCCTGTGGATTACTACCGATGACCTTGATTTGATAGCCCCAGATGGTGCGCTCCATAAACAGATAGAGGATCAGTGCACATCCCAGGGCCAGGAGAAAGCCGCTGTGCAACCGGGTATCAAAAAAGTTGGCGAAACGTGCCGCCTCGGCGAACTGAGCAGTCAGGGGGAAATTGAACCCTTGCGGATCACGCCAGGGGCCGTAGATGAGATAATTGATAAATAAAATGGCGATGTAATTCATCATTAGGGTGACGATGACCTCATTGACACTCCAGCGGGCGCGCAGTAAGCCGGCAACTCCGGCCCAGAGTCCACCGCAGATAAAAGCCGCACTGAACATCCCGACCATCAGCAGCCAATGATTCTCCATTCCGGAGAAGAGGGCCACCCAGGTCGCACCCATCGCCCCCATGTAAATCTGACCTTCAGCGCCGATGTTCCAGATCTGCATGCGAAAAGCGAGGCTTACAGCGAGTCCGGAGAGAATCAGAGGTGTCGCTTTCACCAGGGTTTCCGACAGACCGTACAGGGAGCCAACGGCCTCATAGAGAATTTCCCGGTAAGCTTCCAGCGGACTGACTCCCGCCAACAGCAGTAATGCCCCGGCAAAGAACAGTGCGATCACAATGGACACGACCGGCGCACCGAAACGCAGCAGGGGGGAAGAGGTGTCGCGGCGTTCAATAACGAGTTTCATGGTTGCTGATCCTGTTTTTCGCCGCTCATCATCAGGCCGATCTCTTCGCGGGTGGTCTGGCGTGGATTAACATAGCCGACCAGCTTGCCGCGAAACATAACAGCAATGCGGTCGCTGAGTTTGAGCAGTTCGTCCAGATCCTCGGCAATCAAGATCGTGCTCATGCCACGACCGGCCCCATCAACAATCACCTTATGGATATATTCAGCGCTACCGATATCCAGCCCACGGGTAGGGTAAAGAGCTACCAGCACTCGTGGTTGTTCCGACAATTCCCGGGCAATGATGACCTTCTGGATATTACCACCGGAGAGGTAGCGCACCGGTGAACCTTCGGGGCCAGATTTGATGGCAAAACGGGATATTTTTTCCTCAGCATTGTGGCGTATGGCACTGCGGTTCTGGAAAATGCCACGCCGGAAAAAAGAATTTTTAAAACTCTTCATGATCAGGTTATCGGCAACATCAAGATCGGGAGCAATGCCGATGCTTTTGCGATCTTCAGGAATGTGGGCAATGCCGGAAATATAAGAGGAGCGCGCAGTACTGTGGGTAATATCGACAAGCCCGGCAAATATTTGCCCTTTGCTGACTTCTTTCAGCCCGGTCAGGGCTTCAGCCAGAGCTTTCTGGCCGTTACCCGCAACCCCGGCGATGCCGAGAATCTCGCCTTCTTTGAGTTGCAGACTGAAATCATCAAGGTCAGCAAGTCCGCGGTCATTACGTACCGAGAGGTTTTTGATGTCAAGAATGATCTTTTCTGACATCTGCATATTTCTTTGCCATTCAGGAATGCGATCCCGACCGATCATCAGTCCGGCCAGGGTTTCACGGTTGAAATGTCCGCGCTCCAGGGTGGCGATGCTGCGCCCCTTTTTCAGGACGGTCACCCGGTCGGAAATCTCCATTACCTCGCGCATTTTGTGGGAAATGAAGATGATGCTTTTGCCTTGTTCCTGTAGCAGGCGCAGCACCTTGAACAGGCGCTCGGTTTCCTGGGGGGTGAGAACCGCCGTCGGTTCGTCGAGGATCAGCAGGCGACAATCGCGCAGCAGCAGCTTGATCAGTTCGATCCACTGCTGGGCACCGATAGAAAGCTTCCACACCTCGGTGTCAAGATCGAGATCCAGTCCAAAGGTGTCGATCAGTTTCTGCATTTTTTGTTGATAGTGTTTGCGGTCATAAACTTGGCGAACTTTGTCCAGAGCCAGGAGAATATTCTCAAAAACACTGTGGGCAGGTACCAGCATGAAGTGTTGATGAACCATGCCGATACCGCGTGAAAGGGAATCGCGGGGACTCGTGAAATGAACGGGTTCACCATTGAGGTACATGCGGCCGGAATCGGGATGATAGAGGCCGGTGAACACGTTCATTAGGGTGCTTTTGCCGGCACCATTCTCCCCAAGCAGGGTGTGGATTTCCCCCGGTGCAACAGAAAATGAGACGTCGTCAAGGGCAACAACGCCGGGAAAAGTTTTTCTGATATTCTCTATCTGCAGCAATTCCGGCATAAAAGATCGGCACGTCGGTTGCCCGACGTGCCGCCATGAGCGGGAGAACAGTTAATGTTCACCCGGATGATCCAGATGGACACCAGGCGAAAACTAGTTGGATAGGGTGCCCTGCACGCCCTCAACAAAGAAATTCATGCTGAGCAGGTCAGGGTCGCTCATGGTCTGGCCTGCATCAATGACTTTCTGGCCGTCGCGATTCTTGATGGGGCCGCTGAAGGGGTGGAAGGTGCCTGCTTTGATTTCTTCTGCGCGTTGATTGACCAGGATCTTGACATCTGTCGGGATTCTGTCGCTAAGGGAAGCCAGGCGTACCAGGTCTTTGTCCATGCCCCACCAGAACTGTTCTGACACCCAGGTTCCACTATGGACGGCTTCCGCTACGTAGGTGTAGAGGGGCGCCCAATTCCAGATGGGAGCAGTTAAAAAAGCATTGGGGGCAAAGCGGCGGTTATCACTGTTATAGCCGATGACATAGGCACCGCGTGCTTCGGCCGCTTGCAGAGTGGCCGGTGTGTCCTGGTGCATTGCGAGGACGTCGGCACCAACATCAAGCAGGCTGTCGGCCGCATCGCGCTCAACGCCGGGATCAAACCAGGTCTGGGTCCAGACGACGCGAACCTGGGCATCGGGGTTGACACTGCGGACGCCAAGGGTGAAGGCGTTGATACCGCGGATCACTTCAGGAATCGGGAAGGCGGCGACGTAGCCGATAATGTTTTTATTCGTCATCTTGCCTGCGATCATTCCGGAGAGATAACGGGGTTCGTACATACGGCCAAAATAAGTGCCAACATTCTCAGCGGTTTTGTAGCCGGAGGCATGCATGAAAACAACTTCTTTATTGCGAGCGGCGACATTGATAGTGGGATCCATGTGGCCGAAACTGGTAGTGAAGATCAGATTGTGGTTGCGGCGAACCAGCCCGTTGATCACCCGTTCTGCTTCGGCGCCACCCGGCACTGACTCAATGTAGGTCGAAGGCTCGGTAAAGGGGAGCTTTTCCATCTCCTGCCGTCCCTGATCGTGAGCGAAGGTATAGCCGGCATCACCCACCGGGCCGACATAGATGAAGCCCGCTTTAATTTGCTTGTTCTGGGCCAGGGCATGTCCTGCAAAGCCGCAGAGTAGTACAACCAGCGCCATCACCATTGTTTTTTTCATCGGATCATCCTTCCAACATATAAGAGAAAAAGAAAAATTACTCCAGCTGAGGCAGTGGTAAGTTTAGCCGATCCGCAGCTGTAGTGAAAAATTATTCCGGTTGCAGTTTACTGTCGATGTTGTTGTTCACCCAGTTGGCATCCCACCATTCAATGGGTTGTACCGGAATGCCGTTAACCAGAACCTCAAAATGAAGATGATCCCCCCCGGCCAGACCGGTCACGCCGCTACGGGCAATGATGTCACCACGGTTCAGCTGCTGACCAACTTCAACCTGACTCTGACTCAAGTGGGCATACAGGGTCTGAATGCCGATGCCGTGATCAATCACGATACAGAGCCCATAGATGCCGAGAAAATCACTGAAGATAACCTTTCCAGTGTTGGCGGCAATGACCTCGGCCTGGAGGGTTGAGGCGGAATCATGACCAAGATGAACGGTACGATCGATTTCCTTGCCCTTGTAGAAATAGGTGCGGTGATCGGCAAAAAGCCCTTGCGGTGCCGCTCTGGGCTGGCGCAGGAAAGCTCCTTCCCATTGTGGTTCAGTGACAGAGTCTGCCGCCAGGGCAGCTACCGCTACACGGTTCTGTTGCCGGATTTCCTGATTGATGTAAAGAAATGTTTCCAGCGGGGTGTCAAATGATGGCACCTGATGAATAAATTCAGGCAGAGTCATATCGAGAAAATTATCGGTAATATTGATCTGGCGCTGGCGAAACTGTTGGTTGTTGGCACGGTAATAGATGCCGGCCTGACGCTCATTGTCTGCCAGATCGACAGCGATAATGCGCGGAACAAACTCCTTTGACTCCAGATAATAAGGGAAGGTTACAGCGCTCACGTACATGCCTGACGGTTGTTGAAAGGCCGGGAAGAAATGATCGCCGAAGATGATCCCGGTACGCTTGACGGGTTCATCGAGGGAATAGGTCACCAGCCCGGCACCACCACGGGTAAAGTTGTGGGCTCGGCTGATAACCGAAATTGCCGGCGGTCGGGAATCAAATATTAACTCAAAAGATTCTTCCGCTACGTTGCCTTTGCCTAAGCGGTAAATGGCTTGATCTGTGGTGCTGACTTCGATGGTGAGAGCCCCTTCGCGCAGGCGCAATCCTTCCAGACTCAGCTCGATCGTTGCTTGTTTCACTGCCGTTGGAAATTCCTGACGATTCAACGACAAGCGCAGGTCTCCTTGCACCAGATTGACTTCGACTTCTTTAAGCCCGGTGCCATCATCATGAACCATCAGCGTCAAGGGTGTTGCCGGCGAGACTGATCCGTTGGCCGGAGTCAGGGTTGCCTGGGGTGGGCTGGTATCACGAAAATAGGCTATAGCTGCAATGACAAGGGCAATCAAGATGATAACCAGTAACAGTTTTTTTAACGATTTCAATGGTTGATCCTTTAGTTAGCACAGTGGGACAATGTTCTTCAGTAGTAAACAAAACAGCGCGGTTATTCATTGTAATCAGGAATGTATGGCCTCTTTGTTCACTGCCAGCGCAGCTTCTTTAAAAACCTCCGACAAGGTCGGATGAGCAAAGGAGGTGACGGCCAGATCATGGACGCTGCCGGCAAAGGCATAGACTGTTGCCGCTGGGGCAATCAATTCTGACGCGTGGGGCCCGACCATGTGGACGCCGAGAATTCGGCCACTGTCGGGGGTGGCCAATACCTTGATAAAACCGTCGCTCATGCCGCTGCACAGGGCGCGGCCATTGGCGCTGAAGAAGAATTTTCCCGCTTTAAAGTCAATCCCTTGTTCCTTGAGTTGGTCCTCTGTATGGCCTACAGAAGCCACTTCCGGCCAGGTGTAGGTGACTGCGGGTATTCCCGGATAGTTGATGGTTGTCTTCTGTCCGGCCAGTCGTTCGGCAAAGACGACCCCTTCATCGCTGGCTTTGTGTGCCAGCATCGGGCCCGCCACCAGATCGCCGATGGCATAAATGCCTTTGGTGTTGGTCTGGAAGTTTTCATCAATATCAAGCTGACCGCTTTTGTTGGGTGTTAAGTCGACCGCTTCGAGATTTAACTCATCGGTACGGGCGCGACGACCGGCGGCGACCAGGATTTTGTCACAGACAACCTCTTCCTGTTTGTCGTCAGCATTCAAGATGGCGGTAATTGCATTGTCACCGACATCGACTTTTTCCAGGCGGGTCTTCAGGCGGACATCTAGTCCTTGTTTTTTTAGACTGCGTTGCAGGGTTTGAGCAACTTGCGGGTCTGTTTGCGGCAGAATCTGGGGGAGCATTTCCACCACTGTGACTTGCGAGCCGAGGCGACTCCAGACTGAGCCCATTTCAAGGCCGATCACTCCGCCACCAACAACCAGCAGGCGCTCAGGTACTTCCGTCAGGCTCAGGGCATCACGGGCGTTGATAATGTTTTGGCCGTCAAAAGGGAGGTGCTTTAGTTCGATGGCTTCACTGCCGGTGGCGAGCAGAATGTGTTTTGCGGCGAGTTTCTGCTCCTTGTCAGCGCGGATGGTGACTCGACAGGTGTCGCCATCTTTCGCCATCAGTTCGGCAGTCCCCTGGTAGACCTTGATCTTGTTTTTTTTCATCAGCCCGGCAATGCCGCCGGTCAGTTTGCTGACAATTCCTTCTTTGCGGTTCATCATCTGTTTCAGGTTCAGTTTGACTTCACCGACATCGACACCGTGTTCTGCCAGTTCGTGACGGGTGCGGGCAAAATGTTCGCTCGATTCGAGCAGCGCCTTGCTCGGGATGCATCCTTCATTAAGGCAGACGCCACCTAATGTTTCGCGTTTTTCTACCAGAGCGACAGTAAAGCCCAGTTGGGTAGCACGGATGGCGGCGACATAACCTCCTGGGCCGGCACCAATGACGATCAGATCATACTTTGTCTCAGACATGGGTTCTCCTTGCCCCAATACCCTGAAAAGCGGATTGAGGGGTTGTGATCATAATTTTAGCAGCAACGTTTCCGGTGCTTCGATGTAGGTTTTAACCTGTTTCAAAAAACTCACCGCCTGTTGTCCATCAATAATACGGTGATCATAACTCAAGGCCAGGTTCATGATCGGGCGGATGACGATGTCGCCGTCGTGTACAACGGCGCGATCCTGAATGGCGTGCATGCCGAGGATGGCGCTTTGCGGCGGATTAAGCAACGGGGTGGAGAGCACCGAGCCGTAGATGCCGCCATTGGAAATGGTGAAAGTCCCCCCCTCGAGCTCGTCGAGGCCCAGTTTGCCGCTGTCAGCACGAGCAGCGAGATCGCGGATGGTGGCTTCGATCTCGGCAAAGCCGAGGTGGTCTGCATCACGAATCACCGGTACCACCAGGCCGCGCTTGCTGCCGACGGCCACACCGATATCGCGATAGTGATGGTAGATAATATCGTTACTGTCGATGCTGGCATTCACCTCCGGGTAGGTTTTGAGGGCTTCAGCGCAGGCCTTGACAAAAAAGGACATAAAGCCCAGGGGGACATCATGCTTTTTCAGAAAGGCTTCCTTGTAGTTGTTGCGCAGGGCAATGACCCGGCTCATGTCAGCATCATTGAAGGTAGTCAGCATGGCTGTTTCCTGCTTGGCTTTGAGCAGGTGTTCAGCAATCTTGCGGCGGATGCGCGTCATCGCTACGCGTTCAGTCCGTTCTTTGCGGTCATCAGCTGTTGTAGCTGTTGTACCCGTTTGTTTCTGATGTTCTGCTTGTTTTTTTTGTTCGGCCTCAGCTGGAATGTCATCGACCAGAATTCGTCCGTCGCGGCCACTGCCTTCTAACTGTTTTGGATCAATACCACGCTCGGAGGCTATTTTCGGCACCGCCGGATTCATCGGCGTTTCGCCGGTTGGCGTGTCCTTTTGTTGTTTATGGTCGCCGGAGACTTTATTGTCTTCCGACGCCTCTTTAGCTGGAGTCTTCTCCTCGGTCTGTGTTTGTTGCGGCTTCTCTTTATCGTTCCTGGTGTTTGCCTCCGGGGTGCTGTCAGTTTTATCAGCGGAGGTGTCGATGCGTCCGATAACTGCACCGATTTTCACCGTTTCGCCATCTTTCGCAAGGATTGTCAGCTTTCCGGATGCTTCGGCGTTCAGCTCAACATTGACCTTTTCCGTTTCAAGTTCTAAGAGCAGATCATCTTTCGTTATATAGTCGCCGTCTTTTTTGAGCCATTCAGCGATCTCAGCTTCAACAATTGACTCACCTACCTGGGGGACCTTGATCTCCATAAAATTACCTCTATTTAGTCGCAGCAAATGCATTTAAAAGAATCTGATCCTGCTCTTCCTTGTGAATTCGATGGGAGCCGACGGCAGTACTCGCTGATGCTTTACGTCCAACGTACACGGGTTCCTTTCCAATTAACTCACGCAGACGCGGACGCAGATGCTCCCAGCCACCACCGTTGGCGATCTCTTCCTGCACCCAGTAGTATTCCACTGTGTCCGGATAGTTGCGGAGGATCTCGCGTAACAACTCGGTGTGCAGGGGGAAGAGCTGTTCAACGCGGACGATGGCAATATCCTTGTGTTTTTCTTGTTCGCGGCGCTCGGCAAGTTCGTAGTAGATTTTCCCTGAGCATAGCAGAATACGTCGGCATTTTTTGACCGGGTGGGGATCCGGTAACACTTCGGCGAAATGCCCTTTTTCTAGATCGGCCAGATAGGATACACATGCCGGGTGCCGCAATAGCGCTTTGGGGGTGAAAATGATCAGCGGGCGGCGGTAGCGGTGACGCACCTGCCGGCGTAACAGGTGGAACAATTGTGCCGGGGTACTGGGGTTGGCAATGATCATGTTGTTATCGGCACAGAGTTGTAAAAAACGCTCAATGCGTGCGCTGGAATGCTCCGGCCCCTGTCCTTCATAACCGTGGGGTAAAAACAGGGTAATACCGGTGGGACGATCCCACTTAGCCAGGCTACTGGCAATAAACTGGTCGATAATGACCTGGGCGCCGTTAACAAAGTCTCCAAACTGGGCTTCCCATATGGTCAGATCATCCGGAGTCTCCACCGAGTAGCCGTAATCAAAGCCCAGCACCGCAGCCTCTGACAGCAAACTGTTGAACACATCAAAACGGGCCCCGGCTTTTTTGGCGATTTCGGCCAGCGGTGTATATTTCATCGCCGCCTTGGTGTCATAGAGGGTTGCATGGCGATGGTTAAAGGTACCACGGCGCGAGTCCTGTCCCGACAAACGAATCGAGGTGTTTTCGTTAACCAGACTGGCAAAGGCCAGCGCTTCGGCGGTTCCCCAATCCACTCCTCTGTCTTCGGTGATTAAAGCATGGCGTTTTTTCAAGAGTGCGCTGATTTTTCGATGGGCAGAAAAGTCCTCAGGAACCTTGGTCAGTCGGGTGCTCAGATCAATAATTGTCTGCTGGTCAACACCGGTTTCGACCCGATCAAAGCTGAAATTGCGGGAAATGTGCGACCATTGTTTGAGAAAGATTTCGTGAAGACCACAAACCTGACGCTCCACTGCCTCTTCCAGACGGTTTTCAACTTCTGTAGAAAGTTGTTCCAGCTTGTCTTCACTAACACCTTCCATGATTAGCTGGCTCTTGTAAATATCGATCGTAGGTGGATGATTACGGATTTTTTCGTACATTAATGGTTGGGTGAAAAAAGGTTCGTCCCCTTCATTGTGCCCGTAACGACGATAGCAGATCATCTCGATGACCACATCTTTGCGGTAGCGCTGACGATAATCAAGGGCAATGTTGCCGGCCTGAATCAGGGCTTCCGGGTCATCACCGTGGACGTGGAAAATCGGTACATTAAGCATTTTGGCGACGTCGGTGGCATAAATAGTTGAGCGCGAATCAGTCGGGGCGGTGGTAAATCCGATTTGATTGTTAATGACCAGATGGATGGTGCCGCCTGTTCTGTATCCGTCGAGCTGTGACAGATTAAGGGTTTCAGTGACCATCCCCTGGCCGGCAAAGGCGGCATCGCCATGAATCAGCAGTGGCATGATATGTCGGCGTCCATCCTTGGGATGGCGATCCTGACGGGCGCGGGCCTTGCCTTCAACAACCGGATTGACCGCCTCAAGATGGCTGGGGTTGGAAGCCAGGGAGATACGGATTTCACGACCGGCTACTTTGCGATATGCAGTATATCCCTTGTGATACTTTACATCCCCTTCGCCGACAATCTGGTAGCAGGCGTTGTCGCCGAATTCTGCAAACATATTTTCCAGCGGTTTTTCAAAAATGTTGGCAAGAACATTGAGGCGACCGCGGTGAGCCATGCCGATGACAATCTGCTCAATGGATGTTTGGGCTGCACGTTCGACGATATGATCAAGCAGGGGGATGGCCGATTCGCCACCTTCCAGGGAGAAGCGTTTTTGACCAACAAATTTGCGGTGTAGAAAGCTTTCGAAACGCGCGGCTTTGAGCAGGGAATGATAAACCGAGATCTTTTTCTCTAGGGAAATCTCCGGTCGGTTACTGTTGGTTTCGACTCGTTTTTGCAACCAGCTGCGCTCTTCCGGAATCGGAATGTGCATAAACTCAATGCCAAGGGTACGGCAATAGGTTTGCTGAAGAATATCGACGATGTCTTTTAAGGGGGCCTGCTCAAGGATAAAGTCGACAATAGAGAAGGTACGTTTCAGATCTGCATCCTCAAGACCGAAAGCTGACAGGCGCAAAAAGGGGTGATCCAGCGAACAGGGGGTCAGCGGATCTACGCAAGCGTACATATGGCCAAGTTCCCGATACCGGCGAATCAGCGCCTGAACCGCCGCCGGTCTGCTGTCACTGGCTACCGCGTCGCGTGTGCCGGCAAATTCAAATCCCATAAAGAAGGAACGCCATTCTTCGGGCACCTGTGATGGCTCTTTCCGATAGATCTGATACTGGGCTTCAAGCCATTCCGGGCTGATATTGTGTGTAATACTCATTTGTTTCATCACCATTGATGGCGTCACAAAAACTCACCAACTGCTGCGTTGCCGGCATCGTCTTACTGCTTCGACGTACATAAGTACGTCTCATTGTTCAACGATGACGTGCCTTGCATTTGGCGCTTTTAGCTTAGCCATCCAATCGGATGCTTTTTTACGAAAGCATCACCATTAGCAGGGAAAAAGTGAATTGTATCGGTTGATATCCGGTCAAAGCTCGACAAGTATAAAGCAGTCAACCATTTGTCGCAATAACGTCCGGAACCAAAGGTGATAAAAAGCAAAAAATAATTAAAATAAACAAACAGACTGTTGACTTGTCGGGAGGGCCTCTGTTACTATGTCTGAGAGTAACGTTGATGAAAGGAGAAATTCCATGGCATTAGAAGTCGGTACAGCATCAAGTTTAGTTAATCAGGAAATGGCAAACAACAAGACGCAGACCGGTTTTGATGTATTGACAAAGACCACTGAGAAAACTGAACAAATGCAGATAAATGATCAACAGCGAATGGAAATCGCCGAGCAGACCGGTAAAGGCTTGAATCTGGATGTAACTGCCTGATTCTTGGGCACCTGATTTGCTGGAACAAAAAAACACGCCGTTTTCACCCATCAAAGGTGTTAGCGGCTTTTTTGTGCTGTTTTTCCTTTAGGCTACGACAACTTACAGGGTGCGCCATTCGCGCCGAGACGAACAAAAGTAATGGCAGTGCTAAAGACTTCTTCTTCGTTTAGGGCACCCGGTGCGTCGGCAAACACATTCACATCGTAGGTTACCGAGGTCTGTCCCTGATGACTCTTGTGCATGTTGAAGCGCAGGATCGAGCCATTTTTAACCCGGTGTTTGAATCGACATGCAGCCATCCCGATGGTTACCAGATTACAGCCGGGATAGTCGCGTGACGCTGCCAACCAGGCATTTTCATCAACCCATTTAAGCATCACCCCGCCAAACAGGTAGCCGTGGTGATTGAGATGCTCCGGCCGAACAATAGTGAAGTTATCCACGAGCTGTAGCCTTCCCGGCGTTAAATTGTTCTTCCGCATGATAGGAAGAGCGCACCAACGGCCCTGCCTCCACATGATCAAAACCCAGGTGTCTACCGTAGGCGGCGAGATCGGCGAATTCGTCAGGCGTTACATAGCGTTTGAGCGGGTAATGTTCCCTGGTCGGCGCCAGATATTGTCCGAGGGTGATAATTTGACAACCATGGTCGCGCAGATCGTGGAGCGCAGCCATCACCTCAGCGTATTCTTCACCCATCCCGAGCATCAGACCCGACTTGGTAATGACTGTTGGAGCCAGTATTTGTACTTGCTTCAGAACGTTGAGGGAGCGTTGGTAATCGGCTTCCGGGCGTGCCTGGGAATAGAGCCGTGGCACTGTTTCCAGATTATGACCGAGAATGTGCGGAGTCTCCTGCAGAATCGTTGCAAGGGCTTCCAGGTTTCCCTGTAGATCAGGGATAAGCAATTCAATGGTGCAGTTTGGACTACATTCTTTGATTTCACGTACCAGGGCAGCAAACTGGCCGGCGCCACCATCGGGCAGATCATCGCGGGTCACCGAGGTGATAACCGCATGGTTGAGCTTGAGTTCAGCAATAGCGTTTGCGACCTTGTGTGGTTCTTGGGGATCAGGAGGTGTGACCGGGAGGTTGCCTATGTTGCAGAATGAACAGGTGCGGGTGCAGTTGTTACCAAGAATCATAAAGGTTGCTGTGCCCTTGTTCCAGCATTCACCCTGATTGGGACAGGCGGCACTGCGGCAAACGGAATTCAATCCCTGTATCCGGTGGTACTGATCGATGCGACGATAATTCTCACCGGCCGGGAATTTAACCTTCAACCAGTCCGGTTTATTTCCCGGGGCGGGGAGGCTGCTTGCGCCGGTTTTGCTCATGGCATCCTCACTATTGTTGATGGGCTGGGTGCTTGGATATACCACCATCATAAATTGAAAAGGCCCGGCAGCGTTAGCACTACCGGACCTTTTTTCTCGTCTAATGACTAGAAGCTTTTACTCAGGCCGGTTCAAAATTGGATTTGTCGACGCCACACAGCGGGCAAATCCAGTCTTCCGGTATATCAGCAAAAGCGGTTCCGGGCTCGATGCCGCTGTCAGGATCGCCAACTTCGGGGTCATAAATGTAATTGCACACAACACAACGATATTTTTGCATGATACTACTCCTTGTCTGGTGAATGATTTTCTGCCCGGATTGATAACAGATTCAGTAAAATATTACAATACGGGTTTTGTTTCTTCACCAACAAGACGTTTAGCGTAGCATGTTCATCAGTGCGTCGACTGATTTTTCAATACCGGTAGCGGCTTCGCTGATACGTCCGGCGAGCATATAGGCCGGCGACGTAATAATCCGGTTTTTTTCGTCGACAATAAATTCAGTAACCGGGCAGTTGGTATGGGTAGCCCCCATGCTATTGATCGCTCCAGCGGTTCCTTCGTCGGTGCCGATGGTGACCTGAACACCGGGCAAATCTTTGCCGAGGACTTTGGCCAATAGTGCCGGTGCGATGCAGATCGCTGCCAGTGGTTTGCCGGCGGCGATAGTGGCTTTGAGTAGGCGCTCGACATCAGGATTGACATCGCAATCTGAACCTTTAAAGGCAAAATCACACAAGTTTTTTGCTGCCCCAAAACCGCCGGGGATAAACAGGGCATCGAAATCATTGACGGTGACATCGGCTATGTCACTGATGTTACCGCGAGCAATCCGGGCCGATTCTTCAAGTACATTACGGGTTGTCCCTGCGACTGTATCACCGGTTAGGTGATTGACGACCTGTTGCTCTACATTGGGAGCCATCATAATGACTTCTGCGCCGGCCCGATCCAGGGCGAGTAGAGTAATAACCGTTTCGTTAATTTCACTGCCGTCGTAGACACCGCAGCCGGAAAGGATAACGCCGATTTTTGCCATAATAACCTCCTGTAGTAAGTGTTGGTGTCGAACAGAATCATTTATCAACTGTTGCTGTGGAGCAATTATCATAATATTGTATCTGTTCAGCACAGGATCGGGGATCCTAT
>JAGYPB010000032.1 GCA_018399135.1 Deltaproteobacteria bacterium
AGGAACCCCGATCCTGTGCAAGGACTACAGCTGAATAGTTACAATGATATTAGCCGGTTTTTTTGTCTTCAGTCTGCGGGCTGTAACGTTCAACCAGGATTTCGAACTCGTTTGTTATCTGATTGTAACATCGCAGTTGGCCGGTGCCGATATTGTAGTACCAGCCATGCAGACTCAGTTGGCCGCGGTTGACCCGCTCACGTACCCAGGGAAAAGTCATCAGATTTTTTAACGAAACGAGGATCGCTTCTTTTTCGCAGGCACGCAGTTGTTTTTCTTCCGGCGCATTGGCAAGTTCCTGTAGTACTTTGTCACGGGCAGAAGCGGCAATGCTCACCCACTTGCTGATGAATTCACCGGCAATCTCGCCTTTGGCGCTTTTCATCAAGGCGTTGATACCGCCACACTGGGAGTGTCCTAGAATAATGATGTCCGAAACATTAAGGTAACAGACAGCATATTCAATAGTTGAACTGACACCGTGGTAGTCGTCGCTCTTTGCTTCACTTTTAACGTAAGGGGGAACCAGATTGGCGATATTGCGCAGGATAAACAGATCGCCAGGAGCGCAGGCGGTCAGCAGCGCCGGGTCGACCCGGGAATCACAGCAGCCGATCAGCAGGGCTTGCGGTCTTTGCCCCGTTGCCAGGGAGGTTGCCAACTCGGCATTTTCTCCAAAGTGTTGTTTCTGAAAAACGCCAATACCGTCGAGAAATCTGGATACGTCTGCCATCGTTCGTTCTCCATTTAAAAATAATGTGGGCGGAATTGTAGCATAAATAAAAAGGTAGAACATTGTTTTTGCATGGTTGTGACGATGACTGAACTGATCCCAAAATAATCAGCGCGAATAGCGCCCGGAATGCAAATGGCTTCCGGTGAATAATTTGTGATATGCTGCAGCCGCGATTGCAGGTCGTTGGTTACATTCATTTTGATCTGAAGTCTGGGATGGTTGGGGCTACTAAAAAATTTGGGGAGTAAGATGTCAAGTCGATTCGGACGATTATTTAATATCAGCACATTTGGTGAGTCTCACTGTTACGGGGTTGGGGTCAGTGTCGATGGCGTGCCGCCGCGGATGCCTTTGTGTGAGGCCGATATCCAACAGCAGCTTGACAGGCGGCGGCCGGGTGGCAACAAGCTTGGCACGGAGCGCAACGAAGCCGATCAGGTGATGATTCTTTCCGGTGTTGAAAACGGCCTGACCCTGGGTACCCCTATTGGCATGCTGATAAAAAACAAGGATCAACGCCCTGCCGATTATGGTTCTATGAGTGCAATTCCCCGGCCTTCCCATGCTGATTACACCTATCGGATGAAATATGGGATTCATGCCTCCAGTGGTGGTGGCCGTTCCAGCGCGCGGGAAACCATCGGTCGGGTTGCTGCGGGGGCAATTGCTGACAAGTTTTTGCGTGAGCAATATGGTATCGAGATTGTCGCCTGGGTCAGTCGTGTCGGACAACATGCCGCCCATGCTATCAATATGGAGACAATCCAGCGCGATCAGGTTGATGAGAACCCCATCCGTTGCCCTGATCCGGTGGCAGCTGAAAAGATGACCAGTGACATTGTGACCACCCGGGAGAGCAAGGATTCCGTCGGTGGGGTGATCACCTGTGTCTGTCGTAACTTGCCTGCGGGACTGGGTGAGCCGGCCTTTGATCGCCTTGAAGCCTTGCTCGCTCATGCCATGTTGTCGATTCCGGCGACCAAGGGTTTTGAAGTCGGTTCCGGCTTTGCCGGTGCTCAGCTGCGTGGATCGGAGCACAATGATCCTTTTGTTCGTAAAGGGGAGGGCCTTGGTACTTCGACCAATAACAGTGGTGGCGTCCAGGGGGGAATATCCAACGGTGAACCGATCTGGTTTCGCGTCGCCTTCAAACCGCCGGCCACCATCGGCCTGGCACAGCAGACCGTCGACTATGCCGGCAATCCGGTGACTCTGGAAGCCAAAGGGCGTCACGATCCTTGCGTGGTTCCCCGCGCAGTGCCGATTGTCGAGAGTATGGCGGCCCTGGTGCTGGCCGATCTGGCTCTGATCCAGAAGATGAGAAGTTGATGCGTGAACTTTGCATGAAACGTGTTGATCTGCGTATTTGCGCCGGGACTTTCGATGATTATTGACTGGTATCCCGGCCACATGAAGAAGGCCCGGGCGCAGATTATCGAGATTTTGCCGAAGGTAGATCTGGTGCTTGAGGTTCTTGATGCACGCCTGCCTTTAAGCAGCTCCAACCCCCTGTTGGAGCGTCTGCGTGGCGATAAGCCCTGCATCAAGATTCTCAACAAGAAAGATCTGGCTGATCCGAATATCACCCGCTCCTGGCTGCGCCAACTGGAAAAACAGCAGCAGGTTAAGGCGCTGGCGCTGGAGGCCAAAGATCGGCGTGATGTCGGCTTGATTCCCAAAATCTGCCGCACGGTGTTGGCGCAACGGTTTAAAGCCGGCAAGCCACTGCGGGTGATGGTGGTGGGTATCCCCAATGTCGGTAAGTCGACCCTGATAAATACATTGGCCGGAAAAAAGATGGCCCGTGTCGGCGACAAACCGGCGATTACAACAACAACTCAACAGATCGATCTGCGTAACGGGATCCTGCTCCTCGACACCCCTGGTATCTTATGGCCGGTTCTCGACAACCTCGGCGGAGCATGCCGTCTGGCTGCCAGCGGTGCCCTCGGTGAAGCCGCCTATGCGACCCTTGAAGTAGCGCTGACCACCCTGGGTTATTTGCGGGAACACTACCCGCAACCATTAAAGAATCGCTATCAGCTTGATGACGTGTCAGATGCAGCACTAACCACCCTGGAGCAGATTGGGCGTGGTCGTGGTTGCCTGATCAGCGGGGGCGATGTTGATCTGCACCGTGCTGCAGAAATGTTGCTGCGCGATCTGCGCGCAAATAAAATTGGCCGCATCAGCCTCGAACGTCCGGCTGAAGAGGCAAGCTCTTTCGACCAGTCTCAGGAGTCTGAATGAAACGCAATACTGCCTACCGGGATGTTTTTGTCAGTGATCTGCCCTACGAAATTGGTGAGGATGAAATTAAACAGCTGTTTGCTCTGTGTGGCAGCGTACAGTCGGTGCAGCTGGTAACCGATGCCAACGGTGAGTTCAAGGGTCTTGCTTTTGTCCGTATGGCCAGCGCTAAAGAAACCCAGGAAGCCATCAATACTCTCGATGGAACCAATCTTTCTGGTCGCTACATCAAGGTCAAAGAAGCGCGCACCAAGGAAGAGCGAAGCGTTGAGAATGAGACGATGTCTCTGTCAAAAGCGCGCCGTCGACGTCCTGTGCCAGGGCGCAAAAAGGTGCGATAGTCAGCGTGATGACGTTCTTCAGGGAACCCAATGAATAGCAGCAGGTACAGCAGAGAAAAATGGGATCAGCGTTGGCAGGAGAAGGCCGCTGTATCTGCAGGGCAACCGGACGACTGGTTGATGCGGGTTCTTCCCCATCTCCCTGACAGCGGAACGGCTCTAGATCTGGCCTGCGGTATGGGGCGCAACGCTCTTGCCCTGGCTCAGGTCGGTTATCAGGTCAGTGCTGTTGATTTTTCCCGGGTCGCGCTCGCTATGCTCCACGCGGAAGCGACGCAGCAGGGTCTCCCGGTTTCTGCTGTCTGCGCGAACCTGGAAGCCGGTGATTATCCGTTGACGCCTGAATCTTTTGATCTGGTGTTGCAGTTCTATTATCTTTATCGCCCGTTGTTACCAATAGTGCAGCATGCCGTGAGGCCGGGAGGGTATGTCGTTATTCGTACCTTCAGCCAGACGAGTGTGGAGCGCTTCGGGCCCGTCAACAAAGAGATCTCCCTGGAGTCCGGTGAATTGCTCAAGGTTTTTTCCAAATGGGATGTGCTGCTTTATGAAGAAGGGCTCGAACCGTCACGCAAGGGGGGATCGTTGGCAGGGATCCTCGCCCGCAAACAAACTTGAAATGTTGATATTTAAACCTGGAGGTGGTGTCAATGTCTGAAGGAGCGACATTCTTTTTGCCGGTGCGGGATTATTGCCACCGCCATCTGATTACCTGCAGCATCAATGATTCGGTGATGGCGGCCGCTCAGGTGATGCGCGAGCGCAAGATTTCCAGTCTGATTGCCTGTGATGATCAGGGTCAACCGGTCGGCATCATGACCGATCGAGATCTGCGCAACAAGGTTGTCGCCGATGGCCTTGAGCCGCGCACCCTTAAGGTCAGTGCCATTATGACCTCGCCGGTGATCTCGGTTAAAGAAGACGACACCCTCTTCGAAGTGCTCTATCGCATGTCTCGTCATCGTATCCATCGCATCGGCGTCGTTGACGAGAAAAATGCCCTGGTTGGATTCATCAACGAGTCCGATATTATCCGCCTGCAGAACCGCTCGCCGCAACACTTGTTGAAATCCATTGATGAGGCTGATAGCACGGATGCTTTGCGCAAGATTCATACGGAAAGTGAGCAGTTGATTGTTTTTCTCAGTCGCAATGGTGTCGGCACCACCAATCTGGTCCAACTGATCGCCCTGATTAACGATCAGTTGGCCGACCGCTTGATCCAACTCCTTAAACAGGAACGTTTTCCTGATATGGGAAAAAACAGCACCTTCATGGTGCTTGGCAGTGAGGGGCGCCGGGAGCAGACCTTAAAGACCGATCAGGATAATGCGCTTATTTATGCCGATCATGTGACAGCAGAGGAGCTCAAGGAAATTGAAGAATTCTCCCGGGAGCTGATCCAGGCCCTGATTGCCATCGGGGTGCCTGAATGCCCTGGTGGAATCATGGCCAGTAATGATTTCTGGCGCCGTAGTCTGAGTGACTGGAAGCATATAGTCAACGTTTGGATTGAAAGCCCAAAAAGTGAAAACATTCTCAATTTTGGCATGCTTTCTGATATGCGTGGACTTTGTGGAAATTGTCATCTGGAACAGGAACTGCGCAATTTTATTCTGGAAAAGGTCGAGAATAACAGTATTTTCATGGCCCGCATGGCACAGAATGTGGTCAATTTTTCCCAGCCCCTGGGTTGGTTCGGGCGCATCAAGGTCGAACGCAAAGGTGCTCATGCCGGTAAGATCGATTTGAAGAAAGCCGGTATTTTCACGCTTACCGAAGGGGTAAAAACCCTGGCGTTGAGCGTCGGAATTTTTGGTGGCAGTACCCTGGAAAAGCTGAGTCAGTTAAAAGCCAGAGGCGTTCTCGACAAAGGGCAGGCTGCCGATATTGAGGCCGCTTTTTCCTTGTTGACGGGAATGCGCTTGCGGTTTCAGATTGCTGCTGCCGATGCCGGTGAAGAGATCACCAATTATGTGGCACCTGAAACCCTGGATCGGGTTGAGATGGGGCGCCTCAAACAGGCCCTTGAGGTAGTGATGGCTTTTATCGCAATTCTCAAACAGCACTTCCGGCTGGATATGTTGCGAAATTAAAAAAGCGAAAAGTCACCCTTTGATATTGATCAGCGGGCGGATCCGATGGCAAATGGTCACCAGATCCTTTTGCAGTGCCATGACCGCATCGAGATCCTTATACGCTGACGGAGCTTCATCGAGGGTTGTGTGATCGATGTGGGCGACAATGCCGCGCATGCTGTCGTTAAACTGTTTCATGGTGATCTGCTTTTTGCCTGCTTGCGTCCCAATGCCCGTCCGGCACCATGAGAACTTGACCACAGGGCTTGCGGGTTTCCTTTGCCGACCACAATGAAAGATCCATCACGCATGTTACCGGTATCACTCCACGCATCCCTTGCTCGGCATGGGTTGCCCCCTTACGATGATCCACAGGCCGTCTTTTTCTTCAGCATGATTGTGGTTGCGATTGATCAGCTCCTGCCAGTCGGCATTGCCATGACAGTGTCTCTGTATTTCCTCCACCACCCGACGCAGGATCTCAAGACGGTTTTGCAGAGCGAATTGCAGACAGAAGTTTAAATCCTTGATGTAGTGGCACCCTTGTTGGCTATTGACGGCAAACCCAAAATGACCTTTCTCGTGCCTTGCCGCCGCCGGCAAGTTTCATGTAATGGGCGGCAACGCAGTGGCCAAAGGTTGCGCGAACCGGAATGGATGATGATCCAGACCTTCTGGTGTTCATCGATGCCGATTTCGATAAAATGGTTACCGGATCCCAGAGATCCCAGTTGCTTCATGCCGTTTTTAGCCAATAATGCATTAACTAACGGCGTTCGCGGAATATGGTGATAATCCCATGGCGTGTTACGGCGATTGTGGGAGAATCCAACCGGCACAGCGCGATAGATGCCGCAAAGATCTGCTGCGCCTGTTGATGTACCTGATTGCTGGTAAAGCTGGTGACAACAGCGCACATACCACAGCCGATATCATAGCCGACCCACGACGGGAGAATCACCCCGGCGGTTGCCACCAACAGCGCCGATCGGCAAACTGTACCCCAGGTGAGCATCGGGCATGAGGGCACCGCGAACGCTGAAATCCTGATCGAGAGCGCTGTAAAACTGATCGAGGGTTGCGCTGTCGAGGTCGGTAGCGTAAATTTTATGCGGTTTCAACTCTCTTCCTTTATTCACAAACAGGGTGTACAGGGATGTTATTTTTTCCACAGGTTGCTAAGAGATGATGGCAGAATATTTGCTTCGTTGTAAAGGTACTATCCCTTTACCCGTTGGCGAAACAAGCCGGGGATCGCTCATGCCCGGGATAACAGCTCGAGCCGGCACGGAGTCTAGCCGCTATTCAGTCGCACTGATGTTAATCCTGCTTCTCCCCCTGTTGTTACTGCTGGGTGGTTGCTCCCGATCATCGCAGCCGGAGGAGAGAACCGCGCAAAGACCGACCCCATTGCTGATATGCTGGCCGGATCGATTACCGTCGAGGATACGCCCGCTGTCGGTGAAGAACTGCGGCGGATGGGATACGCGGTGCAGGTTGGCGCTTTTGCGGTTCTGAAAACGCCGTGGGCTTGAAGCCTCGTTGGCTCGGCAAGGTATCGATGCCTATTAACTATCGCGATGAATCAGGGGCTTTACAAGGTGCAGTTCGGCAATTATCGACCTATGAGGCGGCACGCACCGAGGCACAGCAGTTTCAACAGCAAAGAGTGATTGACAGTTTTTTTATCGCTATTCCAAATCAGTACAGTGTTGCCAGAATTCAGCGCAGCGGGCGCGGAGATGTTCGTGAGAGCTGGTCAGAAACGGCACGGCGTTTTCTTGGGGTGCCTTATCGTTGGGGCGGGGAGGACAAGGGCGGCTTCGACTGCAGTGGCCTGACCATGGTCAGTTATCGCCTCAACGGGCTCGATCTGCCGCGTAATTCACGCGCCCAGTTTGATGCCGGTCGGGCGGTGGCACGGCGGTCTCTGCAACAGGGGGATCTCGTCTTTTTCGCTACCCAGGGAGGGCGGAGGGTGACCCATGTAGGAATGTACATCGGTCGTGGAGAGTTTATTCATGCCCCACGTGCCGGCCAGACGGTACGGGTTGCCAGTCTTTCCAGTAATTATTTCACAAAGACCTTTGTCGGGGCACGAACCTATTTGTAGCTGTTGACGACAGGGCGTTGGTCAGGGGTAGGCCTTTGCCCAGCGGATGGCGGGCTCGGGTTCAGTAAAGAGGCGGATATTGACGCCCTTGTGATAAAGAGTTTCCAGCAATAATTGTTCGTCGCTTTTGTATTCAATGGTGGTGACAATAGCAAGTTTGCGTAGCACTGCACGATGGGAGTACTGCAGGATGGTTTCAGCAACTAAGTTGATGCTCCTTTTTTCCCGCGAACAGAGAATCTGACGCTTGTCAATGACCAGACCGGTACATTCTGAGTCTTCCATCCTATTCATGATCGGACGATAAAGCGTGTCGATACAGTTGCGGCAGTCGGAAGGACCGACACAGGTGATGATCAAACAGTCCTCGTCCTGGTAAGAACTGATCGAGAGTGACTGTGTAGTTGGTTGCGGATGTTTTTCAGCTCCTGAGGCCATGTGAAATTTCTCCGAGAGCGAGCATTTGTCTTATCGAACAAGAAAGGTCATTCTTCCATTTTTTTCCATACTATCAACCTTGATATGCTGTGACAATCGATAAATTAGGCACCCACTTTAGCGAGGGGGCATGTTGGCATCGGAGCGCAGGGAGTCAGGAACGTCTGCAGGTTAATGGAGTCATCAATGAACACCATACGGGCATCAAAAAAAGAGATTCTTGGCTGGGCGATGTTCGATTTTGCCAATCAGGGCTACACCTTACTGATTATTACTGTTATTTACGGTGATCTGTTCACCCGCATCATTGTTGGTGATGATGCAGGTGATTATCGATTGGGCAATCTGCTCTGGAGTCTGGCCCTGGCCGGCAGTTATGCTTTGGTGGTTCTGACCGCGCCGGTGTTTGGGGCGATCATCGATTTTTCCGCTACACGCAAGAAATTTCTGTTTGCCAGCTATCTGCTGACTGTGATCACGACTTCCCTGCTTTACTTTGTCGCACCCGGCTATATCCTGTTGGCGATGGTGTTGCTGGTTATTTCAAACTACGCCTACTCCATTGGTGAGTCGTTTATTGCCAGCTTTCTGACCGATTTGGGCCAACCGGAAGATCTCGGCAAAATATCCGGATTTGGCTGGGCTCTGGGTTACGTCGGTGGACTGATCGCGACGGCTGTTGCCCTGCTGTTTCTGGGAGAAGTGAGCCAGGATAACTTTGAACGGATCCGTTGGGTCGGTCCCTTTGCCGGGGGCTTTTTTCTGGTTGCAGCAATTCCCACTTTCGTCTGGCTTAAAGAGCGCGGCCGTGGTCGCCGGTTGGCCCACCCCCGTCAATACCTGTTCCTGGGATTTCGCCGGGTGCGAAAAACCTGGGTCCGGTTAGTTCAGATGCGCGATCTGGCGCTGTTGTTTGGATCAATTTTTTTCGCCATGTGCGGCATCTATATTATCATCGCATTTACCTTTATCTACGGTGCACAGGTGATTCGCTGGGATGAGTCAGTGCGGGTGCTGATGTTTGTCATTGTGCAGATCACTGCTACCCTGGGTGCCCTCGGCTTCGGGTTTATCCAGGATCGCATCGGCGCCAAGGTCACCTATGTCATGACACTAGCGCTGTGGATTCTTGCCATTATCCTGATTTATCTGACCCCGGATCTGGCAGACTGGGCGACCTCGTTGTTCGGTTGGAACTGGCAGGCACAGCATGTTTTTCTTGGTGTGGGTTGCGTTGCCGGCACCTGCCTGGGTTCAACCCAGTCTGCCGGTCGAGCTCTGGTTGGGCTGCTGTCACCGCGCGGTCAAGCTGCTGAACTGTTTGGTTTCTGGGGGATGTTCAGCAAGGCTGCAGCGATCGTTGGGCTGGTCGGCATTGGTCTGCTGCAGGTAGCTTTTGGCCTGCAGGCTGCTATCCTGTTCTGTGCATTGCTGTTTGCCGCCGCTTTTATCGTAGCTCTGGCGTTGAACGAGGGGCGGGGCAGGGCGCAAGCTGCTCAGCACCGGATCGGGGATCCTATGACAAGGGAGGTTTTTCGTCGTCCATGACCGCTTGCTGTCGCCGTTCATGGCGACAGACACCCTTGCCACAGGATCCGAAGATCCTGCGCAAGGTCAGAGCTGAATAGATTTTTATCACCTGACGCCTCCCTCAGATCGTATGAACTGATAGCGGGGTGCTGTTTGTGTCACTGGAGATGTCCGTATGACTTATGATCAGGGCCTTTTATTTGCGATCTCTATCACCACGGTTGTGTTTTTTGTCTGGGGGCGCTGGCGTCACGATGTGGTCGCCCTCGGTGCCCTGCTGACCTGTGTCTTTGCCGGCCTGGTTCCGGCTGAAGGAGCCTTTTCCGGGGTCGGCCATCCGGCGGTTATTACTGTTGCTTGCGTGCTGATCTTAAGTGCCGGGCTGCAAAGTACCGGTGCGGTTGATGCCCTGGTACAGCGCATCATGCCGAAAACCGAAGGGATATTTTTAAGTCTGACTTCTCTGGTCGGCCTTGGTGCAATTTTGTCAGCGTTTATGAACAATGTCGGTGCCATGGCCCTGCTCATGCCGATTGCTGTTCAGGTTGCTAAAAAGCATGGGCTTCCGGCGGGCAAGGTGCTGATGCCCCTGGCCTTTGGTACCATCCTCGGTGGAATGATGACCTTGATTGGTACTCCTCCAAATATGATCGTCTCGGGCTTTCGTGCTGATATTGGCAGCGGCGGTTTTGCGATGTTTTCCTTTTTGCCGGTTGGTGGTGCCGTCGCCGGGGCTGGGGTGTTGTTCCTGTTGCTTATCGGTTGGCGGCTGGTTCCCATGCGCGAAGAAGCGGGCGTAGCCGGTTTTGAAACCGGCAACTACCTGACCGAAGCACGGGTTTCAGAAAAAGGAAAAGCGGTTGGTAAAAACCTGCGCGAAATTGAAGAAGACCTTGGGGATGTTGATGCCCAGGTGGTTGGCCTGGTACGTAATGAGCTGCGGATTACGGCTCCCAATCCCACGAGGGTTGTTAAAGCTGACGATATCTTGATTATTGAGGCGGATCCGGATGCCTTGTCGGCGGCTTTAACCACTCTGGATTTGACCCTCGAAGAAGAAGTCCCGCTGACAGTTGCTGAAGATGGTGAGGATGAAACGCCGGCTGATAATGCTGCTACCGTTGATGGCAGCAAGAGCATCGATCAGGAGGAGGCCAAGGAGACCACGGACAAGCAGGTTGATATCCAGGAATTTGTTGTTATGCCGGCAACTGCGCTGATTGGTCGCACCGCCAGTAGTATTAACCTGCGTAGCCAATATGGTATCAACTTGCTGGCTATATCCAGACAGGGCCAGCGTTCGATCAAGAGACTGCGCCTGGCCCCGATTCACGCTGGAGATGTGTTGCTGATGCAGGGGAACCCAAGTTCCCTTGCCGGCTTTGCGTCGACCTTTGGCTGTGTGCCCCTGGCGAAGCGCTCGATCAACCTGCCTGATAAACGTCAGGCGATTCTGGCCTCGGGAATTATGATGTTGGCGATTGCCACAGCGGCTCTTGGTCTGGCACCAGCTGCTATCAGTTTTGCGACCGGAGTCCTGGCCTTTATGCTGCTGCGCATTGTGCCGGCACGTAAAGCCTATGAAAGTGTTGACTGGTCGATTGTTGTACTGCTTGGTGCCCTTATTCCTGTTGCCGGTGCCATGGCAACTACCGGAGCAGCAGATCTGTTGGCACGAACCCTCCTTGATTACGTCGCCCAAGGACATCCGGTTCTGGCGTTGGCAATGATCCTGGTATTGACCATGACCCTGTCGGATTTTATGAATAATGCTGCAACCGCTGCTGTCATGTGTCCACTGGCTATCAGCCTGGCGATGGAGCTGCAGGTTAATCCTGACAGTTTTTTGATGGCGGTTGCTATCGGTGCTTCCTGTGCTTTTCTGACACCCATCGGCCATCAGAATAATACCTTGATTCTTGGCCCGGGGGGATTTCGTTTTGGGGACTACTGGCGACTGGGATTGCCAATGGAAATACTGGTCGTAGTTGTCAGTCTGCCTGTTCTGCTTTGGGTCTGGCCACTCTAAATGGGCTAACAACGGCTATTAACCGTTGAATGTAGAAATTTATCTTGACATGGACAATAGTGTTTAATATTGTTCTTCCCAGCAATAATGTCTATTCCTGCTGTCGTCATTGGATTGAAAAAGTTGTAACCATATCGGCACTAAGACCTGGGAGAACAAAATGAGCCAAATTTACACAGACAATTCCTTGAGCATTGGTGGCACCCCGCTTGTACGCCTGAATCGCATCATCCCCGGCAAAGCAACCGTTTATGCCAAGATCGAGGGACGCAACCCGGCCTATAGTGTCAAATGCCGGATTGGTGCGTCAATGATTTGGGATGCTGAAAAGAGCGGGAAACTGCGACCGGGTTCCGAGTTTGTTGAGCCAACCAGTGGCAATACCGGCATTGCGCTGGCCTTTGTTGCTGCGGCGCGGGGGATTCCCATCACCCTGACCATGCCGGAAACCATGAGTATGGAACGGCGCAAGGTGCTCAAAGCGTTTGGCGCCAACCTGGTATTGACTCCCGGCAATAAAGGGATGGGCGGAGCAATAGCAGCAGCGGAAGAAATGGCCGCAAGTGATCCCGCCAAATATGTGTTGCTGCATCAGTTCAAAAATCCGGCTAATCCGGCGATTCACGAACAGACCACCGGCCCGGAAATCTGGGAGGCAACCGGTGGTAAGGTTGATATTCTTGTTGCCGGGGTTGGTACTGGTGGGACGATTACGGGGATATCGCGCTATTTCAAAAATACCCGTGGCCAGGCATTGCACTCGGTTGCGGTCGAGCCGACCGATAGCCCGGTTATTACGCAAAAGTTGGCGGGACAAAGCTTGCAGCCGGGACCTCACAAGATTCAGGGGATCGGTGCCGGTTTTATTCCCGACACCCTTGATCTGGATCTTGTTGATCAGGTTGAGCAGGTCAGCAATGAAGAGGCCATTGACTACGCCCAGCGGCTGGCTCGCGAAGAAGGCATTCTTGCCGGTATTTCCTGCGGGGCGGCGGTTGCTGCTGCGGCCAGGTTAGCGGCCTTGCCGGAGTCGGAGGGCAAAACCATTGTGGTGATTCTGCCTGATTCCGGTGAGCGTTATCTCTCGAGTGTTCTATTTGAAGGAATTGTGTAACTTCTGAGTAACGTCAAACTAACTACCTGAAATCAGGGGCTCCCAAATTTTAAAGTTACTCTTCGACAAGGCGCCGCAATGCGGCGTGCGTTGCTATTCAGCTGCCGTTCTTGGCACAGAACCCTCGACCCTGCGCAAGGATAGAGCTGCATAGCATATTTGTTTGATTGTTAACTTTGTGGGAGTTTGATGATGACCCTATCTAACAGGCGTATCGCGACCATACTGGTTCACCAGGGGCAGGATCGTGATCCGGCCACCGGAGCTTCGACCGTTCCTATTTATCAGGCGTCGACTTATCACCATCCCGGAGGTAAAGGGCAGGAATTTGACTATGCGCGCAGCGGCAATCCCAGTCGCAAGCAGGTGGAGGAGGCTATCGCCCTGCTTGAAGGCGGGGTACGTGGCTTTGCCTTTGCTTCGGGTATGGCGGCAATCGGCAGCGCCCTGTCCCTGCTCGAAGCCGGCGACCACCTGATTGCGCCGGACGATCTTTACGGTGGCAGCTACCGCTATCTGACGATGCAGTTGCCGCGCCAGGGGATTGAGGTCAGCTTGGTCGATCAGTCGGATCCTGCCCAGGTGGCGGCGGCTATTTGCCCCACGACCCGCGCGTTGTTTCTCGAAACCCCGTCCAACCCCCTGTTCAAGATTACCGATCTGCGGGCAATGGTTGAGCTGGCACGTGAATATCGGTTGCTGACCCTGCTCGACAACACATTTATGACCCCCCTGTTGCAACGTCCTCTCGATCTAGGTATCGATGTGACTATCCACAGCGCCACTAAGTTTCGGTGGCCACAGTGATATTCTCGCCGGGTTGGTCGCAGTCCGTGACCAGGAAATTGCCGGCCCGGATCAAGCGCATCCAAAATTCACTGGGTGCTGTACTCCGGGCCGTTCGACAGTTTTCTCTGTCGCGCGGGATCAAAACCCTCAAACTGCGCCTTGAAGCTTCTCGGCGAATGCCCAGAATTGGCGACACGGCTGAACCGGCATCCGGCAGTGGCGCGGGTGATTTATCCAGGTCTGGTCGATTTTCCCGGGCGGGGATCGCCATTATTCCCAGGCCGGCGGCGCCGGCGCGGTGTTCCTTTGAATTAAAAGATCCTGCTGCTATAACGCCTCTGCTCGAGGGGGTAAAACGCCGATTGTCGCGCCCAGTCTGGGCGGGGTCGAAACGATACTGACTCACTGCTGGAGCATGTCTCACGCCGCAATTCCGGCGGGGATTAAACAGCGGATGGGAATCAGTCCGGCGCTGTTGCGTATATCTGCCGGTATCCGAAGATGTGGAGAATCTGTGGGAAGATCTATCGGGGTTGCCAGGGTTGTAGTTCATTAAGGTTGCCTGCTGCAGCCGGTGGATATTGACTTTTTAATGAAAAATCAATAGCCTAGCACCAATAGTTGCCCTGATATGACTCCGGCGCAGGGATGGTGCTCATGAGAAAACTGGCAAAATCTGTTTCTGATTCTTTCATTGCTTCTGCGGTAGCCGGTATTTTCAGGTTCTGGCGCAGCACTATGGGTTGTTTTTCCTTTACTACTCAGATTCATTACATCCTCCGGGGTGCCCCTGATCACCGGTTTTCTGGTTTATATCGGTTTTGGCTTCTTTAACCGTCACATCTACCCAAACGCGTGCTGATTCCTCTGTTGCTATGGTTGTTCTGGAGCCTGGTGGCTTATTGGCCGCTGGATTTTCTTTCCATGGAATGGGGACTGCTGCTTATCTACGTGGCGCAACTGATCTTTGGCACCATGTTCCCAAGGTCAATTCTCTGGTAAACAGAAAAGTCTGTTGCTGGTTCCCGAGCAGTTTTCCGGTTCGGCCTTCAGCTTCGCGACGTT
Source organism: Deltaproteobacteria bacterium (assembly GCA_018399135.1). Taxonomy (GTDB): domain Bacteria; phylum Desulfobacterota; class Desulfuromonadia; order Desulfuromonadales; family Geopsychrobacteraceae; genus Pelovirga. Next base: position 14,484 of record JAGYPB010000032.1, read on the forward strand.
GGTCAGATTTTCACTGGATCAGCCTGGTCGTGCTGCCGGTCTCCTTGCTGTTAGTTGTGTTTTCGCTAGTCAGCGGAGTGCTTGATCGCAGTACCGGCGGCTTTGTCCAGCGCTGCGTCCCGATGGCCTCTATATGCAGGGAGAAGGTCTATCACACCTTGATGGTAAGGATATCCGTCTGGCGGGATGATTCATCTCGGTGCACGGGAGTTATTTCAGCGATCTGATCGCCTCGATTCCAGCCGAACGCACTTTGATTCTGGCCGAAGGGGTCAGTGACGAGTCCGGCTTGATGCGCGAGCGGTTCAGTTACGGCAATATTGCCGGCAATCTCGGCCTGTCGAGTCAGGGAGCAGTTTCATTTTGCCGGTCGCCGTATCAGTCTGGCCGATCTGAGTCAACCGTACCGTGAGCGCTATGATGGTCCGCATATCCTCGCCGCCGATATTGATCTGCAGCAGTTCGATCCCCGCAGCGTCGAGGTGCTTAACGCCCTGGCCCGATATTTTTTAAATGCCGATTCCCTGTGGCAGGGATATCTGCAGTTTAATCGCTGGGCCGAGGAGAATATTACCGTCGATACCAACCGCGTGTTAATGAACGACCTGATCGATAAACGCAACCAAGCCGTCATTAAACTGATGCCTCAAGCGTTAGAGCGTTATGATGTGGTGGTCATCCCCTGGGGTGCCTTGCATATGAAAGGGATTGAGGTGGCGGTGCGAGCTGCTGATTTTTATCTCCACGACACCTATATGCGCCGCAGCATCAGTTTTTTGGACCTTCCCCTTGGCCGTATTTGGCAACAATTGCGTAGCGACGACTAAAAAGAGCTTCTTGCTGTAGTGGCGGCGTTAAATCCCGCCAGATAGCCGGTTGACCAGCAGAGCTGTAAATTAAACCCCCCGGTCGGGCCATCGAGATCGATCATCTCTCCGGTAAAGTACAAATTGTCGATGACTTTTGAGCGCATGGTGCGCATGTCGATATCAGCAAGATTCACCCCCCCTGAAGTAATAATCGCGCGCTCCGGCGTATCCAGACCAGTGACCTGAAGCCGCCAGTTTTTAAAAAGAGAGCCGAATCGCAGTCGCTCTTCCTTGGTAATAGAGTGGCATTTTTTGTTCGCTGGAATCTCACTTAACCGTACAAACAGAGGAATAAGGAGTTGTGGTAGCAGGCCGGACAGGGAGTTAGCGAAATTTCTGTTACTGTGGGCAGCAAGTTCCCGCTGCAGCCGCTGATCAAAAAGGTCCGCGCTGACTGCCGGTTTCAGGTCAAGCTGGAGTTCGACCGGACCGTGTTGCAGGGCATCGCGGATCTGGGCGCTCATATCGAGAACAATCGGGCCACCGATGCCGTGACGGGTAAAAAAGGCTTCGCCAAACCGCTCCGCAATCGGTTTGTTGTTGTGCCAGGCGGTTATGCCAACATTTTTCAGATTCAGGTTGAGTAGATCCTGGGTCCAGTCGGCATCAAGCTGTAATGGTACCAGCGCCGGTTGGGGAGGAATCAGTCGATGACCGCTTGCAGTTGCCCAGCGGTAACCATCGCCGCTGCAACCGGTCTGTGGGTAGGATAAGCCCCCGGTGGCAACAATAATTTTCTCGGTACGAAGGGTTCCTGAGGGGGTTTCGATCGTCTGAATGCGACCAGCTTCACAGTTCAGGCTGATCACCGGACAGCTGGTTTTGATCTCTACGCCCGTCTCTCGGGCATAATCGAGCAGCAGCTTGAGAACCTCAGCGGTACCGCCGCGTGCTGGGAAAATCCGTCCACCCCGTTCACGCTGCAATGGCAAGCCCCGCTGCTCAAAAAAATCAACGGTCGCCGCGACACCAAAACTGTAGAGTGCCGTCAACAGCGCTTTGCCCTGCTTGCCAAAATGCCCGCAGAAAAGCTGTGGATCCTCTTCGTCATAGGTGATATTGCAACGCCCCTTGCCGGTGATCAGCAGCTTGGCACCGCAGCGGCGTTTTTTCTCCAGGAGCAGCACCCTGGCTCCCTGTTCAGCGGCAACGCCGGCGGCAAAAAGCCCGGCCGGCCCACCACCAATAACAATCACATCATAGACAGACACTCATGCTCCCATTTTTCTTCGTCGAATGAATTATTGCTACCGTACTTTACTTTGGCACAACGTAACTATTCAGCTGTAGACCTTGTGCAGGATCGGGGACCCTGTGCTGAACAGATACGGCACAACAAACTTTCAGGCCATCGGCCACCAAGTCACCAAGAATCACAGGATAAGGTTTTTTCCTCTCTTGGTGTCCTTGGAGCCTTGGTGGCTGATTGATGCTGACCTGACAATTTCTAACCAAACACAAAAAACATCAGAATGAAATCCAGATCCTGTCTTGCGATCCCGGACGGCATTAATGGTATGGTGAATCATTACAGTTTAATATTATAAACCGCCGCCAGATAGTGAAGATAATCCTTGTCTTCGCAGATGCTTTTACCCGGTTCGTCGGAAATTTTGGCGACCGGACGGCCATTGGCCGCCACCATTTTGATGACCATGTCGAGGGCAGGTATTCCCGTATCGTGGGTCAGGTTGGTGCCGATGCCGAAGGCAACTTTCGCCCGTCCATGAAAATAACGGTAAATCTCGATCATTTTCGGAAAGGTGAGGCCATCGCTGAAAACCAGGGTCTTGGTCACAGGATCAATTTCCATTTGTTGATACATACTGATGGCCTTTTCGCCCCAGTGAAAGGGGGAGCCGCTATCGTGTCGAAGACCATCATAAAGTTTGCCGAAATACGGGTCGTTAAAGTCACGAATGAACGAATCCATTGAATAACAATCGGTCAGAGCAATGCCGAGCCTGCCGCGGAACTCACTCACCCACCCCTCCAGAGCCGCTTTCTGGGCATCTGCAAGACGGGAGATCGCCTGCCAGGCCTGGAACCATTCATGGGCCATGGTGCCGATAGGGGTTGTTCCCAGTCGCCTGGCCAGATCCAGATTGCTGGTGCCAACAAAATAGCGGGGAACTTTTTCCAGCAGCAGGGTCAATGCTTTTTCCTGCCATTGCTTTGACGCTCGCCGCCGGGTACCAAAGTCGGCAAAACCGAAACCTGGAAGGGGCTCATGACTCTGTAAAAAGTCAATTTTTTCGTTGAGTCTGGCGGTGGCAATCGCCTCATCGACGTCACCGCAAACAGTGCGGGTATGTATTTCGCTGATAATAGACAGGGTATAAATTTCAAAAAGAGCCACATGAATCAGTGGCCCGCGAATTCGAAGTTCCACGTCTTCACCCTGCGGTCGCAGGGAAACAAACCGCATGTCGAGCCGATAAATTCTAAGAAACTCGATAAAGTCAGGGGTGAAAAAGGGGAAGGAAGCGAGATATTCAAGCTCTTCATCAGCGAAATGCAAACAACAGACTTCTTCCAGTTGTTGCGCGATTTCGGGAATCTGCGCGGCCAGATTAAAGCCGTGGCGATTGCGACAGTGAAATTTCCACTCAGCGTCAACAGTACGAAACTCAGGGGAATGATAAAAGGCCTGAAGCATGGTGAGCTTGTAGAGATCCGTATCCATCAGGCTGGTGATCAAGGGTGGATGTTCCATCGGCGTCATGATCCCGGAGTCAGTAAATGGCTGCCATCAATGAAAGCCGCCCCTTGGTTACGCATCGTTGCAATGGCTTCCCTGGTGGTGTCAGGTGCGATACCGCGACAGGCAGCAAGATTGACGATGACCTTGAATCCGGCACGCAGCAACTGGAGAACCGTGGTTTTGACACAATAGTCGGTAGCCAGACCGCCGACGATCAGGGTGCTGATTCCGCGTTCTGTCAGCCACTCAATAGCACCGGTGCTCTCGGTTTCCTGCAGGTCATGATAACAGGCACCGTAAGGATGTTTGAGCGGGTCGATCCCCTTCTCGATCACCAGGTCGTAATCAGCTTCAGCGGGCAGCCCCGGCAATAAGCGGTTCCCTTCGGTTCCGACCACGCAGTGTGACGGCCATTTCACATCAAGATCGGGAAAGTTCCCAGTAACTGGCTGAAAAGTTTCCTCCGGGGTGTCGGCAACCCAGGGGGCTTGTGCCGGATGACAGTCCTTGCTGACCAGGCGAGCGCCGGCGAAGGTGGCCTGGGCGTTCAGTTCATTAACGATCTTGTCCCCTTCAGGAACCGGAAGTTCCTGCGGGCACAGGGGGGAAAATCCACGTTGCGGATCTACGTCAAAGCTGGCTGTCACTGAGAGATCGACGATCATCGGGAGACCTTACTGGTTGCGGGCGGGGGATATTAACTCAAAAATGATGGTTACTGTGGCCTGAATATCGACATTGCCGGGGGTGACAGGCACGGCATCGGCGGCGGCCATCATCCGCGCATCAGTCATCAGCGACGAAGGGCCACTGAAGCCGCCGGGAGTATCAAGGGTTAAGGATATAATGGCCCCCAGTTGGGCTCCGGCCGCAGTGGCGAGCACCTGTGCCTGTCTGAGTGCTTTTTGGGTTGCCAGAGCCATGGCCTGCTGTTGGTATTTATCCTGATCAGCGAGAGTAAACTGCAGGTTGCCGACCTGGTTGACGCCTGACTGGTAGGCTAAGCCAAGGAGTTTTCCAGCCAGATCAATTCGCGTGGTGTGAACCCACATGTCATTAGTGACCCGGTAGCCGACAATCTCGCGCTGCCAGTTGGCCGGGGTCGGTCTGGGAGGCTGGCTCCATTGGGGCTGGATCTGAAACTGTCCGGTGGCCAACTCTTTGCGCTCAAGGCCAAGATCGTCCAGCATGGCCATCACTGTGGTCATGCGCTGGTTGTTTTCGTTCACCGCCTGACCAGCTTCGGCCGCTTCGGTGATGACGCCAAGGCGTAAACGCAGCTGGTCGGGGGTGGCTTCAACCCGCCCTTCCGCCTGTACTCGCAATTGTTTTGGCGTCTGGGCGGGGGCAGCTGCGACAAGGCTGCGTTCGGGATGGAACGGGTGCGGCATGCAGGCGGAAAGAACAAAGAGCAACAACAGGCCGGGCAGAAATCGATAGCTCATGGGGATATTCCCTTCAACTTAAGTGACAAAAGATTGTGGTTGCTGCTTGCGGTGAAAAATTGAAAAACGGTAATTAAAGGGTCCGGAGTGCTGTTCCTGCGCGATGATGTCAAACTCATCTGCGCTGAACTCAGGAAAAAAAGTATCACCTGTGACGTCAATATCAAGCTCCGTCAGGTACATACGCTCGGCCAGATCAAGGGTTTGCCGATAAATCTCGCCACCACCACAGATAAACAGCTGTTCAGCCGGTTTGGCTGCCGCAATGGCAGCAGGGATGTCGGCTGCCACGGTACAACCGGTAGCCTGGTAATCCGGGTTGCGGCTGACGACAATGGTACGACGTTCGGGCAGGGGGTGGCTGATAGCCTCAAAAGTACGCCGCCCCATGAGCAGGGTGTGCCCCATGGTGTGACGCTTGAACCATTGCAGATCAGCTGGAAGATGCCAGGGCAGCGCCCCGGCATGACCGATGATGCGGTTGCGATCCATGGCAGCAATCAGCGCAATGATCATCCAATCACCCGGTCAGTCGAGTTGGCAGTAACGACCGGTACCGGGCGCACCAGATAGCGGTCAAACAGATGTTCCGGCAGTTTGTTGATCAGCCGTACCAGCAGAAAGATAGCCACCAGAGAAAAGATCAATCGGCCCCAGAAAATGCCCGACACATGGGCGCCCAGAACCATCATCAGCAGGGTATCTTCAAAAATACTGTGACATAATCCCATCAGGGTGACGGAGGCAAACAGATCACGCTTGCTTAAACGACCTGATTGCGCTTCCTGGATGATCAGTCCGCCGCCGTAGCTCAGGCCGAGGGTCATGCCGATAATGGTGACGGGTGCGGCATCTCGACTCATGCCAAGGAGCTTGAGCAGCGGTTCCAGCAGCCTTGTCATCAGGGTGGTGACGCCGATTTTTTTCATGATTTGCAGTATCGCCATCAGGGTCAGAATAATCAGGAAAATAATCAGCATGTTGCGCATTTCCGCCAACAGCCAGGCATTCCAGGTCGGGTCGACGGCAGGGGGATTCCATAGGGCCTGATTGACTTGCTGGAGAGTGCCGCTCAACTGGTAAGACAGATGCAATAGCCAGCCAAGAAGCAGGGCGCCAAAAATCCGGATCATCACGCTGGCGCGAAAGCGGGTGCCGGCTTTCTGGGCGATGCGCAATTCTACCGGCAGGGCGTGAGCAACCAGGATCATTGTACTCAAGACCGTCACCTGGGCAACCGTCAGATCAAGGCCGGGGGCGAGGGAGGCAAAGACCACCATCCCTCCGTAAATATTGGTGACCATAGCGGTGGCCCACACCAGCCCCATCTGCCCGGGCAATCCAACCAGTTCCATAACCGGACCAAGGAGAACACCGAATTGGTCGACGATCCCCCATTGCTGGAGAAAGCGGGTAGCGATGCTGATGGGAACAATAATCTTGAACAGCATCAAGCTGGTGCGGAGTGCATTGCGAAACAGGTCTTTAACTGCCTGGAAATAATTTTTCAGCATCTGATTAGTTAACCACGGGATTGTTTGCCGCTCATGGTTTCGATGACCAGCTTGAAAACCAGAGCCGCATCAACTTGCACTTGCTCGAAGCTGAAGGTTTGATCTGAATACTGCGCCATCAGGATGTGCAGCGCTGCCAGTTTTTGTTGGGGGTCCTCGATAAATTCAATCCGTCCGGAACCCATAATACAGGTGAACCGGGCCCCCCAGCTACAGGCACGTTCGGCCTCGATAATACCGTAATCGATGGTGACACTGAAACACGCCTGTTGCTGTTTTTTTAACAGTTCGATTTTGCGTCCCTGGGGGGCAGAGTGAAAATACAGGGCCCCGTCCTGATAGCCGTAATTAAGCGGTATCAGGTACGGCAGGGGGTCATCCGGGATGGCCAGATGGCAGACCCGTCCCTGCCACAACACTTGTTCCAGTTCGCCCTTAGCTGTTATCTCTTTTTCATGCCGTCGCATAGACACCCCTTACTTTCGCAATAGCCACATGACCAATGACACCAGCCCGCTGATCAGCAGCATACTGGTGACGGGAAAAAATATCTTGAAGCCCGGTTTGTCGATGGCAATATCTCCCGGCAACCGACCCAGGGGGAGTTTGCCGATCCAGGGCCAGAGCAGGCCGATCGTAAGGATGGCGATGCCGATCATAATCAGGGCTTTCTGCATACCGTGGAACCCCTTTCGCTCTCTTGGGCAGTGTAGCATAAGATAGACAGTCAGTGGCGTAACGAAGATGCGCCTCGCAGGGGAAATTTTTTGCCCGTTCTGGTATTCTCGAAAGCAATGGAATGTCATCCCTTATCTGCAGTCGTACCATGAAAAATTCAACGAAAGAGGTTACGATGCCCCGCTGGATAAAAATAACCCTGATAACTATTGCTGTTGTTTTTGGCTTGCTGTTGCTGTCGATGCTGATTGTTCCATGGCAGATAAAAAAACAGTCAGAACAGTGGGTCGCCACCTATACGCAACGTACTTTAAGTTATGAACGGGTCTACTTTAATCCTTTTACTCTCAAACTCGAGCTCGACGGTGTTGTTCTGAGCGAAGCAGATCGTGACGACCGCTTCATCTCAGTTGATCGGGTCATGGTTGCGGTCAGCCCCTACTCTCTGTTACGTCGGGCACTGATTCTCAGCCGTTTGGAGGTCGACAGCCCGTATTTGAATGTCGAATTGTTGGGCGAACAGCACTATAACTTCTCCGATTTGGTTGCTCTGTTTGCCACTGATGACGAGGAACCGCCGGAACCACTGGCGGAGAAACGCCCTTTCCATTTTTCGTTGAACAATATTGTGGTGACCGCCGGCACCCTCGACTTTGTTGATTATACCTCTGCCACCCAACCTCATCACCGGGTTCGTCAGTTGGATCTGAGTGTGCCTTTTGTTGGAAATATCCCCTTTTTGCTCGATGAATATGTTGAGCCGCAGTTAAGTTTATTGCTGAATGATGCCGAGATTTCTGCCCATGGCCGACTCAAGCCCTTCCATGATTCCCTCGAAACCCAACTTTTTGTCAATTTAAGCGATCTTGATCTGGCTTTTTATGCCCACCACTCCCCCGTTCCCCTGCCGGTTGTGGTCACAGGTGGGAGCCTTGATATCGATCTGGATCTGTCCTACCGGATTTCCCGTCATGAAGAGCCGCAGTTACTGGTGGGGGAATGCTGGTGCTTGACGACATGCTGGTTGCAGGATCAGGATAAAGCAGCCATTGTTCGATCTGCGCTGCTGGTGGTCGATCGGTGCAGGCCAATCTGTTGCGCCGGGATCTGAACCTGGCTATGGTGGAACTCCATCATCCGCAACTGCCCGTGGGTCACTCGTAACCCTGCCGGCAACTGGAGCACCCCAGATCGTTGATGGGTTCACCCACGGAAAAAACGTACAAGGTGAGATGCCACAGGATGTCGAGGAAACACCGCCCTTGTTGTTCAATGTCGAGCGGGCAACAATTTTTGACGGCATGCTTCACTTTCATGATGACTTGGTGGCGGAACCGGTGACTGAAACCTTGCAGGCAATCAGTCTGGATATCAGGCAGTTCAGCAATCACCCGCGGCAGCACAGCGCTATCGACCTGACCCTGCAGAGCGCGCGCCAGGTCAACCTTGATGCCAGTGGTGAAGTGACGCTCCAGCCCTTGTCTGCAGCTTTTAATGTCGGGGTTGATGGCATTCCTTTGCAACCCTATTCCCCCTATCTGCAGACTTGGTTGACCCAGCCATTACGTGGGGTGATCGACCTTTCTGCGCGGATTGATTACAGCCCGCAGGCAGATGTGCAGCTGTCCGAAATCCACGTGCATCTGCGGGATCTGCTCATACCTTTCACTGCCGAAGATCAGTTCAAACTGGTTGAATTTAACCTCATCGACGGCGCTGTTGATGTGCGTGAGCAGCGGATCGCCATCGAAGAAATTCAGCTTGCAGGTGGCGATGTCGGTCTCACCCGTCTGACCGATGGACGTTTTTCACCGGAATTGCTGTTGCGAAAAGCGCAGGCGGTCGATGAGTTTGTAAAGACTGATGAAGAGATTGTTAAAGAGATGGCTGATGAGCAGTGGTCGCTGTCACTGGGTCGTTTTACCATTGGGACCACCCGTTTTGGATTTACTGATGCGACGATGGCCGCAAATCCCCGTCTGGAAGTTCACAATATCTCTCTTGAACTGGAGGAACTGCACTATCCGGTGGCACAATCCAGCCCCTATCTGTTTGCCGCACAGGTCGGTAAGCGGGGGCGGGTTAAAGCCGAAGGCCAATTGGTTTATACCCCGTTGAATGTCGCGGCGCAGATCCATGTCGAGGATTTTCCCCTGGCCGATTTTAACGATTTTATTCCGCCGGAGCTGAGTTTTGCCGTTGCAGACGGCTATCTGCATACGGATCTCAAGCTGGGGGTTAAGCAGCTTGATAACAAAATCAGCGGGAGCTTCTCCGGTGACCTTGATCTGACCTACTTTGCTTTGCGTGATCCTGTCGGCAGCGGCAATATGATCACCTGGGACGGGTTTTCCATCAAGGGGATGGATGGAAATATCGATCCGTTGCGCCTGCATATTAGCGAGTTGGTGTTGAATAATTATCTGGCCGCCATTCAGATCTCCCCCGATGGCCGGATGAACCTGACCGGCTTTGGTGCTCCGATGAATGAAGAGGTGCCACCGGTCGTTGACGAATCTCTTGCCGCCGCTGATGCTTCGACCAACAATCCTGCAGATATCCGCATCGATGAGGTCACTCTGCAGGGGGGAACGGTGTCTTTTGTTGACCGCCATGTGCCCAGGGTTTTTTCGACGACCATGTATGACCTGGGTGGACGTATCAGTGGCATGCGTTCGACTGCTGATATGCTTGCCGATGTCGACCTGCGAGGGCGCCTGGAAAATCACTCCCCGTTGACCATCAGTGGCAAGATCAATCCTTTAAGTGAGGATCTGTATCTTGACCTGACGTTGAGTTTCAAGGACATTGATCTGACCCCCATGACTCCCTATTCGGGAACTTATCTCGGCTACACCATCGACCGTGGCAAGCTCAACCTTGATCTTAATTATCAGATTGAGCAGCAACAGGTTGTCGCCAGCAACAAAGTCATGTTCGACCAGTTCAACCTGGGTGAAACGGTACAAAGTGACAAGGCGGTCAACCTGCCGATTCGGTTGGCCATCGCCCTGCTGAAAGACCGCAATGATGAAATTCATCTCAATATTCCGGTTTCCGGCGATTTGAATGACCCGAACTTCAGCCTCGCCAATACCATTTTCAGCGTGTTGCGCAATTTGCTGGTGCGAGCGGCGACGGCGCCTTTTTCGTTGCTGTCGGCAATGCTCGGCAGTGATAAAGATTACAGTGGCGTCGAGTTTGCCCATGGAATTGCCCATCTGGATGACGCTCAACAGGAGAAACTGACTGAATTGGCAGGTGTGCTGCAGTCGCGCCCGGCATTTAATCTCGAAATCAGCGGTTTTGCTGATCGCGACAATGATCCGGAAGCCTATCGTCAGGATCGTCTTGAACGGCTGCTTAAAGAAGCCCTGCTACGCAATACGCAACGCCGGGGCCAATCGCTCGCGGAGGGAGAAGAGCTGATTATAAATGAGGAAAATTATTCTGAACTGCTGCTGCAGGTGTATGAGGAGGCGACCTTCCCGCGGCCACGTAATCTGATCGGTATGCTTACCAGCCTGCCGGATGAGGAGATGGAGAAACTGTTGCTGACCCATATTGTTGTTGGCGAGGGACAGCTGGCGGATTTGGCCCGTGATCGTGCTTTGGCGGTGCGCAATGCCCTCGAAGCGATTAATGAGGAACTGACCCCGCGGCTCTTTCTGAAAAAAACCGATATTTTTGCTGACCCCAACGAGGGCCCGGCAAGTCGGGTTGAACTGGGCATCATTCCGAGGTAGTTTCTGTCCGTTTCCGAATTAGAAACTATTACCCTGTAACTCATACAATGTCGCAAAGATTGCGCTGGATTTTGGCGAGTCAACGAGGTGGATAGTGAAAAGATTGTTAGTGGTGTTACTGCTGCTGGTTGCTGCGCCGGTGAGTGCGGTTGAGCTTGACCTGCGCGGTCATTTCACTCAAGGCGGGCTGGTCTATGGCCGTACCTGTGCCGATTGTCAGGTGGTGTTCCAGGGGCGTCAGGTGCCGGTAACGGCTGAGGGCGACTTTATTATCGGTTTCGGTCGTGATGCTGTTCTTGCAAAGGAACTGTTGGTGCAATCTCCGGATGGTCAAGTGCGTCAACAGCAGCTGCAGCTTGAGCCGCGTGACTACCGGATTCAGCGGATTGATGGTATCAGTCAGCGGCTAATGGAACCAGCGCCGGAAGATCTTGAGCGGATTGGCCGTGAAGCCGAAGAGATTGCCGCTGTCCGGCAACAGCTCAGCATGAATCGTGATTTCCTTGAGTCGTTCAGCTGGCCGCTGACTGGTCGCATCACCGGGGTCTATGGCAGTCAGCGGATTTTCAATGGCGAGCCCCGGCAGCCCCATTTCGGCATCGACATCGCCGCACCAACGGGAACCCCGGTCAAAACGCCGGCTGGTGGGGTCGTGACTTATGCCCATCCGGGGATGTTTTTTGCCGGCACCACCCTGGTGGTTGACCACGGCCATGGGCTCTCCTCAACCTTCCTGCACCTGCATGAGATGCTGGTTGAGGTCGGTCAAGAGGTGACACAAGGGCAGATCATTGCCACTGTCGGTGCTACCGGTCGGGTGACCGGCCCGCATCTTGATTGGCGCCTCAACTGGTTCGATGTCCGCCTTGATCCGGCACTGGTCGTTGGTGCCATGCCAAACTGAGCCGGCTTAGTAAATCTTCCTCTTCGAGAAGGTCGACCCCAGCACACTGAAGGTGTTTTCGACAATAAACAAGGCGTGTTCGTCGGTGGTAAAAACAATCTCTTCCAGGCGTTTCAGCTGGATATTGTTGATGACCACCATCATTACCGTACGACCCTCTTTGCGATAGGCCCCGATTGCCGGGAGCAGGGTGGTTCCGATTTTTAAGGTCGTCATGACCCGGTCAGCAATGGCTTCAGACTTTTCCGAAATAATGAACGCCAGTTTACGTTGATTGAACATAGACAGCGTGTAGTCCAGGGTCACTGAGGTGACAAAGACGGCGATCATTGATGCTATGACCAGATCGTTGTCAAGACTCAAAAAACTCAAGCTGAACAACATCAGATTGAAACCGAAATAGGTCTTGCCGATCCCGATGTTGTATTTCTGATAAAGGATCACCGCGATAACATCAAGCCCTCCATTGGATCCGAGGGAACGCAGAACCATGCCGGCACCGAATCCGAGCATGACCCCCAGGGTCAAGGCAGCGTAGAGCTGGTTTTCAATATGGATTTCAAGCTGGATCAGTTGGTAAAAAATTGTGATTTGCGCCATCGCCAGAGCGCTGTACCAGAGGAATCTACGTGAAATGAAGATATAGCCGAGGATAAACAGCGGAATGTTCAGCAGCAGGAAAACCAGCCCGGGGTTGAGAACATTCGTTAGATAGTAAATCAATGAGCTGACCCCGAATAGACCACCGGGGACAAAATTATGGGGAATCGCGACCCCTTTGAGAGCCAGGGTCTGAATCAGTGAGCCGCTGGTGATCAGCGCACAGTTCCAGAAAATTGAGTAAACAAATTTGCTTTTTTCTTTCGTCATCCCGTATTCTCCGCAGATTGCGTTCGAACCAATCACACTAACGCTTTGCCGCAAAAAAACAACTCTTTTCAAGAAAAAGTCCCATGCCGCAATTTGAACTGACATCTCCCTATTCCCCCTGTGGTGACCAGCCCCACGCCATTGATGAACTGGTGACCGGTATTGAACGTGGCGACCGTCATCAGGTGCTGCTGGGCGTGACCGGTTCGGGTAAAACCTTCACCATGGCCAACGTAGTGGCGCGTTTCCAACGTCCCACCCTGGTGCTGGCCCACAACAAGACCCTGGCGGCACAGCTTTACGGTGAGTTCAAGGAATTGTTCCCCCATAACGCGATCGAATATTTCGTCAGTTATTACGACTATTACCAGCCGGAGGCCTATGTCCCTTCGACCGATACCTTCATCGAAAAGGACAGCTCTATCAATGAAGAGATCGATAAGTTGCGCCACAGTGCCACGCGCTCGTTGCTCTCACGCCGCGATGTGCTGATCGTCGCCTCGGTTAGCTGTATCTATGGGCTCGGTTCGCCGGAAGCCTATTACGGCATGCTCGTCGATCTGCGTACCGGAATGGAGCTCAAGCGCAATGACTTTCTCCATCGACTGGTGGAAATCCAGTACGAGCGTAACGATATCGACTTCCATCGTGGCACCTTCCGGGTCCGCGGTGACAGCGTCGAGGTGTTTCCCGCCTACGAGGAAAAACGGGCTCTGCGCATTGAATTTTTCGGGGACGAAATCGATGCCATCAGCGAGATCGACCCCTTGCGCGGCCAGGTGATTGATCGCCTCGAGCGCACTGCAATTTTCCCCGCCAGCCATTATGTCGCCACCAAGCCGACCCTCAAACGCGCCATCGGTGAAATCCAGGACGAATTGCAACGCCAGATTCAACATTTCCGTGAGCAGAATATGCTGCTCGAAGCCCAGCGTATCGAGCAACGCACCCTCTTTGATATCGAACTGATTGAAGAGATGGGCTATTGCCAGGGGATCGAGAACTATTCGCGCTTTCTTGATGGCCGCCAGGTCGGTGAGCCCCCGGCTACGCTGTTATCCTACCTGCCCGATGATGCCTTGATGTTTATTGATGAGAGTCATGTCAGTGTCAGTCAGGTCGGAGCCATGTATCGTGGCGACCGCTCGCGCAAGGAAACCCTGGTAAACTATGGCTTCCGCCTGCCGTCTGCCCTCGATAACCGCCCCCTGATGTTCGAGGAATTTCAGCAGTGCCAGCCCCAGACGGTGTATGTGTCAGCAACCCCTGCTGATTACGAAATGGAAAAAGCCGAAGGGGTGTTTGTCGAACAGGTCATCCGTCCGACCGGCCTGGTCGATCCCCCCATCGAGGTGCGCCCGGCTCTCAATCAGGTTGATGATCTGATTGAGGAAATCAGGGTCACGGTGGAAAAGGGCGCGCGGGTACTGGTGACCACCCTGACTAAACGGATGGCCGAGGATCTTACCGGTTATCTCAAAGAGGCAGGAATCAGGGTGAATTATCTCCATTCCGACATCGACACCGTCGAGCGGGTGCAGATTATCCGCGCTTTACGCGAAGGCGAGTTCGATGTGCTGGTTGGGATCAACCTGCTGCGCGAAGGACTCGATATTCCTGAAGTCGCTCTGGTAACAATTCTTGATGCCGACAAGGAAGGTTTTCTGCGTAGCGAGCGCTCCCTGATCCAGACCTGTGGACGTGCTGCCCGCCATATCGATGGCCGGGTCATCATGTATGCCGATCGGGTGACCCGCTCCATGCAGGCCTGTATCGATGAAACCGAGCGGCGGCGAGTCAAGCAATTAGAATACAATCAGGAGCATGACATCACGCCGGTGTCGGTCACCAAGTCCCTCTTTTCCATTGTCGATAATTTTATTGGTCGTAAGGATAAGGATTTACCCCTGTGCGCCGAAGAAGAGGCCCTCTATGCTAATCCCCAGGCGCTGAAAGCAAAGTTGACCGAAATTAAAACGCAGATGCTTGAAGCTGCCGCTGACCTTGAATTTGAAAAAGCGGCTGAACTACGCGATCAGTTGCTGGAATTGGAAAAACGGGCGTTGCTGCTGTAGCAGGAAATGGAAGAACTGTTCACATGCCGGGCTCAATGTATTGTGACTTTCTCTGTGCTGATTGTAATTCTTCCTTCTTTATTATGACTTAAGGTTTCTGCATGGTTGGCATTCTTACGGAATATCGCGGTCTGCTGGGGGACATTGATGACTGGTTTACGCGCTGTATTGAGCGGTCAGGTGATCAGATTGTCTGTCGTCAGGGGTGTACAGGATGTTGTCGCGGTTTGTTTGAAATCAGTTTGCTTGATGCGGCGTTATTGCAGTCCGGTTTTGCTATGCTGGCCGAACCTGTCAAGGAGCAGGTGCTGGTCAAGGCACAAGAGCGGGTTGCCCAGCTGCAGCAAGGTTGGCCGGAATTTACCCCACCTTACATCCTCAATCGCTTGCCTGATGAAGATTGGCACGAGATGCCCGAGGATGATATGACCCCCTGTCCGTTGCTGGATGCGGATGGCGGCTGTCTGGTTTATGAGTCGCGTCCACTGACCTGCCGGCTGCATGGATTGCCGAATATCGATTTGTCGGGGGAGTCATTTTCCAATGACTGGTGTCCTCTTAATTTTGTCGGCACCAATCCTCTGCAAAGAACTGAATTACGCTATCCGTTTCGTGATACTTTTGCGCGTGAGTTTGATCTTCTCGGGTTGTTCGCCGAGCAGATTGTTGGTCGGCGTCAGTTGGAGCTGGACACCTTTATCCCGAGTGGGTTATTGATCGACTTTACCACCGATTTTTGATTCAGCATACCCTGCCTGTCAGTGAGAACCCTTGTGAGTACAACGACCACAACAGAGCTAAACACCCCTGGTGGTTTCCGTGAAATGCTCGCTATTTCCACGCCGATGGTGGTGTCCCATGCCTGTGAAACCCTGCTGATCTTTATTGATCGACTGTTTCTGTCGCGCATTGGGCCGGAACCGATGAATGCTGCCATGGCGGGTGGCCTGTCGAGCTTCATGCTGATGACCTTTTTTGTCGGTCTGATCGGCTATACCACCGCCCTGGTTGCTCAGTATATGGGTGCAGGACGTAAATCGCAATGTAGTCTGGTGGTCGCCCAGGCGATGCTGCTGGTGATACCTGCCACCCTGGTGGTCTTTGCCTGTCGGCCACTGGTTCATCTGATGTTTGGCCTGATGGATATCCCAACCGCGCAGCGCGAACAGCAGCAGCTGTATTTTAATATTCTCTTGTATGGCGTGCCGTTGGTGTTGTTACGCACCAGTTTGTCCGGGTTTTTCTCCGGTATCGGCCGCACCCGTATTGTCATGATCTCAGCGATGGTCGCTATGGTTGTCAATGTCGGTGCCAATTACGTGCTGATTTTCGGTCATTTTGGTTTTCCCGCTCTTGGACTGCGTGGTGCCGCCTACGGCACCCTGTTCAGTAGCTTCTGCGCTTTGCTGGTGCTGCTGATGGCTTATTTACGGCGCACCAATCGGGAGGAATTTTCCATCGTTAATAGCTGGGCTTTCCAGCGTACCATCATGGGCAAGTTGCTACGCTATGGTTCCCCTGCCGGGCTGGAGATGTTTCTTAACTTGCTGGCTTTCACTCTGATCGTACTGATTTTTCACAGTGACGGCGTGGTGACGGCTACTGCGGTGACCATTGTCTTTAACTGGGATCTGGTATCCTTTGTGCCTTTGCTTGGCCTGCAGATCGGGGTCGTCAGTCTGGTTGGTCGTTACATGGGCGCAGGAAGCCCTGCAATTGCTGAACGCGCGGCATTTTCCGGTTTGAAGATGGGATGGATCTACTCATCGCTGGTGTTGCTGTTGTTTGTCACCTTGCCTCGGCAAATGGTTGGTGTTTTTGCTCCTTTTGAAAGCAATGAACTGTTTCTGGCCGCTGCGCCACTGGCGGTAGATATGTTGCGTCTGGCCGCTCTGTATGTGCTGGCTGATGCCACTATTGTCGTTTTCAGTGGTACTTTGCGCGGTGCCGGGGATACCCTCTGGGCGATGGGGCTATCGGTAGCTATGCACTGGTTGATGGTTCCCATTGTTTTTGTTTTCCTCAAGGTATTACATTTCAGTCCGATTGCGGTTTGGTTGGCATTTATTGTTTTTTTCCTGATCAGTGGTGGCTTGTTTTACCTGCGTTTTCGTCACGGACACTGGAAAACCCTGACGGTGGTCAGTGATTAAGGTGTCGCTGTATAGGCGTGAAGGTTGATTTTCTGCCCTGTGTTATGATGACCCAAAAGAGTAGCCGACCGATCAGGAACCGAACCGATGCAGATTATGTACTTAAATTGATGGTAACTATTCAGCTTGGCCTTGCGCAGGATCGGGGATCCTGTGCTGAACAGATACAATTGATGAGGATAATATGACAACGGAACAGAAATATGAGCAGTTAAAAGCCGATATCGGTACGCTGGAATCGGTGCTGGTGGCTTTTTCCGGTGGAGTCGACTCCACCTTCTTGCTGCGGGTTGCTGTCGATGTGTTGGGCGCCGAGCGCGTACTGGCTTTTACCGCTACGTCGCCCACCTACCCGCAATATGAATTTCAAGAGAGCTGCAAGCTGGCGGCGGCCATGGGGGTGCAACAGCTGGTTGTTGAAAGCGACGAGCTGAAGGTGCCTGACTTTACCCGCAATGATCGGCGCCGCTGTTACCATTGCAAAAGCATCCTGTTTAATTTATGTCGGGCCAAAGCCACAGAGCTTGGTTTCAGTCGGGTGCTCGACGGATCGAACCTGGATGATCTGGAAGATTTCCGCCCGGGAAGTGACGCGGTAAAAGAACAGCAAATCTGTTCACCATTGCAGCAGGCCGGTTTAACCAAAGAGGAAATCAGAACCTTGAGTCGTCGGCTTGGGTTGCCGACGGCTGATAAACAGGCTTTTGCCTGCCTCTCCTCCCGTTTTCCCTATGGTACTGAGCTGACTCCGGAACGGCTGATGCAAGTCGAACGCTGTGAGGCTTTTTTACGGGAGCAGGGTTTTGTCAACTATCGGGTCAGATACCATCACGAGGTTGCCCGGATCGAAGTCGCCCCCGGCGAGCTGACGCGCCTGCTGGATTCAAGCCTCCGTGACGCAGTAGTTGCCGCTTGTAAAGAGGCCGGTTTTTCTTACGTTGCTCTAGATCTGCAGGGATACCGCACTGGTAGCATGAATGAGGCGCCTGGCCGAACCGCATAGTTGTCGGTGATTCTTTTTCGTGTGTTTAACGGTGTTTGGGCTTGAATAAGGTCATAAATCAACATAGAATGAGCACGTCTAAAAAACTTGCGGAGGCAGTCAGTAGCCTGGTGGCGCTCACGGTCTTCAAAACCGATGGGGGGCGTATCCCGTCCCCGGTGTGTTCGATTCACATCTGCCTCCGCCAATTAATAAAAACAAGGGGTTATGGACTATTCCATAGCCCCTTGTTTTTTATTATAGCAAGGATCGACTTGGATAAATGCAAGATGCGGGATGGTACCGGTTGATCAAAGTGACTCCTTGATTCTTGCTGCGGACTCAGTTATTTTAAGTAGGCCGGTTAAGATAAAATAAGCAATAATCTTATTATAGGTTTGGGGCGGATCGGATGAAGCGACAAC
>JAGYPB010000033.1 GCA_018399135.1 Deltaproteobacteria bacterium
TCCCCCATCGGTAAAGAGGTTCGCAATACCCTCTACCAGGCGCTCAACTTCTGCCTGTTGGGTATCACAAAAGCGCTTAATGAGTGTCCCGGCTTGGCTGCCGGTTTGGGCGATGTAAGAATCCATAAAACCCCTGCCAATTAAGATATACCCAGGACAATGAGTCAATGCGGCATGATAGGGAGGCTCCTGGTGAGTGTCAAGCTTCACCTCCAACCACATGATTAGATCTTTGATTTTTTAACTGAGTTACTATATATTTACTTTCGAATGAATTGACCACCCTTTTTGAGCATTTGAATCAAGAATAAGGAGAAACTGATGGCTAGCGATAAAATTATCGAAATTACCGACGACCAGTTCGATACCGCCGTACTGAAATCCGACACCCCGATTCTTGTCGATTTCTGGGCAAGCTGGTGTGCACCTTGTAAGGCCATTGCCCCGGTACTGGATCAACTGGCGGACGAATATGACGGTAAGGTCAAGATCGGCAAAGTCAATGTCGATGACAACCCGGCGACACCTGGCCAGTACGGTGTCCGCGGCATCCCGACAATGATCCTTTTCCATCAGGGCAAGGTCGTTGATCAGCTGGTAGGCGCTGTGCCCAAAAACCAGATCGAAAGTCTGATCAAAAAAGCCCTGTAGTGCAACCTTCTGCATAGACGGTTGATGAAAAAAGCTCCGGCAAACAGGCCGGGGCTTTTTTATTTAGATCGATACCCCGAAGCGCCTCACCCGGCTCGCATTCAAGCGGTTTTCCCTGCCAATCTGCTGCAGGGCAGCAGTAGCATTTTCAACAATCAGCCGTTGTGAATCGCTGATGCCGCCCAGACGCCCGTAACGCAGACACACATCGATATGCCGGGATAATTCATCGCCGCTTAACCCCTTAAACAGCAGGATATAATCAGTCACCGACGCCTGGGCGAGCTGATGTTCCTCATCGCTGTGATCCCCCTCTTCATGCAACCGCTCGCAGAGCTGTAGCACGGTTAACTTTTCGCGCAGGAGATGCTGAACCTGCCGAAATTTCTCTATCACCTCAGGGTCACGGATTTCCTCTGTCTCAACAGCTGACTCAATGGCAAAAAGTCTTGTTTCACTTTTGCGCTTTTCGATATATAGATCAATAATTCGGCTTGCCAGCTTGTCCTTACCCAGATAACGCAGCAAACGCACGCTACCATCAAGATTGGCCGGACTGATATGGCGGGCGTTATCGCGAAAACTCTCCGACAGGCAACTGATAACATCGGCAGCATTATCGTCAAACGAATTGTAAAATTTACCCCAGGCCTCCTGGAAAGATTTTTCCGAGCGCGCAGCGCGAATTTGTGCGTCACAAGCGTTTGCCAGCTCACGCATCCTTTCTTCATCAAGGTAACCATTTTCTACCAGACATCCAATCTGACGACCAAAATCATCCAGACAGAAATTGTCATAACCTCGCAGTATGGCATTCCATTGTTGCTGCTGGGTCGTCAAGTTCTCCTCACTGTCAAGACTGGCAAAAGAGGCACTACGGTTCATGACAAAAGCGTACTCAGGGGCCTCTGCTGAGCGACTGTAATAGCACCAGGCCAACAGGGCGAGGATGCGGATCGCGCGCTCCAGTACCTGTGGATCGAAATTTTTCAATATCGGCACCATCAAGCCGGCCAACGCCTCGGTTTTTTTGATGATACGGATGTTATTGATCTGCAATTGGATAATCGCCGGGGCCAAAAGCTTGCCAAGGGTATCGTTACGCAACGAAATGGCAACACAGTCTCTTGCGCTCGGGGCAAACCGCAGTTCGCTGTCAATCACCTTTTCACGAAGGCGGTTGTATTCTATGTGCGAATCGCCGCCGAGGCTTTCATCGTTTAGAATCAGTACCACCTTGCACTTTTTCTGCTCCTTCAAAATAGTGATCAGCCCAAGAATGTCCTGAGTCTCTATCCCCTTGCCTTTGCGTTCAACATCATCAAGGCAGATCAGGGTTTTTTCCAGTGACAAAAACGCCAGGGACTCAAAAGGAGCATCGATAAATTCCGCGGCCTTTTCTACCGACAAAAAGGCAAACTTCTTTTTACCGGTGGTACGTAGCAAACGGTTCATATTGGTACGAAAACTCTCCACCGAGGGGCGCCGACCGATATACTGACGCGACATCATGTTTTCAAAGATACTGTTTTTGAGCTCCTGCAAAGAATTGATACCAAAGAGGGAAACATATGAGTAGTCGCTCAGAGCGATGCGACGGTGATTTTTGGCGGCATGCAGATAGGCATTCCACGCGTAGGTTTTACCTACCCCCCACCCCCCCTTAATGGCAAGAACCTCGGGGGCTTCACTGGCAAGAAATCGTCCAATCTGCTGTTCAATAATGGTAATAGACATGGGACAGTTCCTTCACTGATCAACCGCAGCTTAACCTGACAAGAGTCAGCCCAACACCTGCCGTAACTGCTCTCTGAATTTTTCTGCTCCGCCATTGGCAGGATGACGCACTTTGGTTGCGTTGATCCCCAGTTGCAGCAGTTGCAACGCGGATTTTTCGCCAACAGCAACTATCCGGCGAAAACAACCAAGCTCCAGCAGTTGCAGCAGAACCCGATGCCCGTCGTGAAGTTCCTGCGGATCAGGGGTGCGGTTACTAAGCAAGCCCCGATCAGCATGATAAGGGTGCCAGGGGAAAGCATTCCATAACACCACCCGGTAGGGATCAATCCCCTGCTTCACAAAAAATCCCCAGACAATAGTTGCGGTCGGTTCGGTAAATCCATGGGGTCGCACCTTGAACGAACTGGTTCGCCGGGGAGCCAGATTCTTGAATACCATCTCCGGCGATAACCCTTTGTTTATCAGACCACCGAGAAGCAAGCGTTCCGATGTCATCGGAATCCCGCTGAAATGCCCCCCCTGATATCCGATGGCTTCAGCACACAACAGTGTGTCGGCTTTCCCGATACGCTCACGCAGATAACAGGTCAATTGCTCACAGCGGATCAATGCACCATCATCATCTGCGTCGTGAAAATGATCTCGCTCTCCCCAGGGGTTAAAAACCCCGGCAGCTCGATAGGCGCATAAATCAGCGACAAAATCGTCACACATGATCATACCGTCTGGATCAGGATATAGGGCTGAACAATCAACATCAAAAAAGGCTTATCAGGGGATGTTTCCCATGCTTCAAGGTCGGCGGCGGACGGTTTGGACAGTTGGCCGGCGCCAATCCACGCTTCCACCTGTGCCGCATCGTCAGAAGCAACAGTAGTGGCCACCGTCACCAGATCCAGTTCACCGGCAACAGTCACTAACGCATCACGGCGCAGATGAATACGCAGTTCACGCCAATGAACCTGGGCAAGGTCGCGCTCAAAGCCCTCCTTGACTGTTGCCATTCTACACACTCCTTGGTTCGCGGGGGATGAATATTCTCCGGCGAGAATAACCAGCAGAGGATAAGTGCGTCAACACTTAGCTTTTAAGCCATGACCGCTTTAATTTCTAACTATCGGTCAAAAAGTAGCTCAATTAAATTAGACCGTTAGCCGATAGGTATGATAAAGTTTTATAAAGTTGAATCATTTTCAACACTTTTTACCATGTCAGGCGTGAGGATCATGGCACAAAGTTCCACAAAAAGCAGGATTAAAAGCGGAAGCAAGGTGCTTGCCGAATACGTCAATGACGACTACAGCCTGCAGCTACAAGCCTGCGACAGCGAGATCGAGTGCCGCGCCGGCATCAGTGTACACAATCTCGAAAAAAGTCCCTCTCCTGCTGACATCATCTCGATTCTGAGGCGCAACAATATTACCAGCACCGTCGATCTCGAGCAGGTTGCTATTTTTTGTACTGAGGCCGCCCAGGGCAACAACCCACAAGACATGATCCTCGCCCGTGGCCAGGAACCGGAACCGGGAGAAGACGGCTGGTTTGAACTGCTGGTGTCAACCGGCAAGGATGTGTCTGAGTGGGAAGAAGACGAATTTGGCCGGGTTAATTTCAAAGATGTGCAAAGCTTCTCCAATGTTGAAATCGATGAGCATATCGGCAACATCCATCCGCCGACCGCCGGCGAACCGGGCAAAACCATTGCTGGTGATCTGATTCCCCCGCTGTCCGGTAAATCGGCCAACATTATCGCCGGTGCCGGCGTGCGGTTGAGCGACGATGGTAGTCAGACCTTTGCCACCCGCACTGGACGTGCTGTCTTTGACAACAATATCCTCTCAATCGCCGAAGAATTTATTGTCGATGGCGACGTAGACCTGAGTGTCGGCCATATCACCTTTAACGGCTTCGTCGACATCAAAGGGGACGTGCTCGATGATTTCAACATTACCGCCACCAAGGGGATAAAGGTCTCCGGCGCCGTCGGTGCCTGCAGAATTCAATGTGATGGGGCAGTGACTATCGGCACCATGACCGGCAAAGGATTGGGTAAAATTGTCTGTCAAGGTGCCTTGCGGGCTAACTACCTCAACCAGGTCACGGTCGAATGCTGGAACGATATCCACATTGCCCACGAGGTGCGTAATTCGGTGCTCAAATCCACCGGCAGCATCCACATCGACTCAGGACAAATTTCCGGTGGAGAAGCCATTGCCCTTGAAGGGATCGAGGTAAAAGCGATAGGGGCGCGCTCCGGTATCAAAACCCACCTGACTTCCGGGGTCTACTTCCCCGAAAGCGACCGTCTCAAATACCTGCGCACGCGGGTCAAGAGTGTTGCCGAACAGGTCAAACGCATCAGTGAAGCACTGAATGCCCTGAACAAAAAACCATTGCCAGCCAATCGCCCGGCCCTGCGTGAAGCCATTGAACTGAGGGTTGGCATCCTCACTCAGCGCCACGTCAATCTCGAAGAAGAACGTGAAGGTCTCAACGAGGAACTGATCAATTTCAGCGTCGGGGAGCACCCGACTGCCCGTGCCAGAATTAATGTACTGGCAAAATTGATGGAAGGAGCTGTCCTTCACCTGGGCGAAACCAGTGAAGAAATCAAAATGGAACGCTCAGGGCCGATGACCATCATTGAAAACACCAAAGACGGCGGACTGCGTTTTTTGAGCCACTCCCCACTGGCAGCCGTTGTTAAGGAACCGGAAGAGGATTCCGACAATTGATACATTGTTTTCTGCTGATCCACCCCAATCACGTGGCGTTGTAAAGATTTTGTAACTATTCAGCCCTATTACTTGCGCAGGGCCTACGGATCCTGTGCTGAACAGATACCAGATGTTTTATCGCGGTCAGGAGCCGCGATTCTGCAACTCCGCAATGACCCTCTCAGCCACCTTATTGGCCGCATTGACGCAATCATTCAATCCCACCCCGTAAAAAGCATTTCCGGTCAGCAGCAGACCCGGCGTTGCGTCAGGGCGGCATCCAGGGCCTGTAATCTACAGCACCGTGACCACGAGTATACTGGGAATAGCGCGCGGATGACGGAACACCCGGACAAAATCAGGCAACTCAGTGATTCCCATGATCTGACGCAAATCAGCGGTGGTGCGGGCAACAACCTCTCATCATCGGCAAGATCAATCGCTGCAGGATTGGTTGCTCCACCCATCATCGAGCCCAACAACACTTTTCCCTCCGGGGCACGATTACAGGAAAGATGCTCGAGTCCCAGAGGAGTGCCCAGGGTGTGGCACCCTTCGGCGCGGGAATCAGATAACCAAAACCATCCAGATTGCGCGCGATCCGTTCACGTTCATAACCAAAACAGATCACGTTCATCGGTGCGTAAAGGGATTTCACGCAACAATGTTGCCACTTGTGGATTCAGTTCATCGACCATCGCCGCTACCGCGTGAAGGAGAAGCGGTAACGACCATGTCAGCATCAATCTGGCGACCAGCAGCGAGATGCAACACGAATCCTCCTGATTTTCTCAATCCGCTCCACTTGCTGACCATTCATCAGTTCCCCCTTCAAGGAAGAAGATGCAGCGTCGGTCAACTCCTGAATTCCGCCGACAAACGAAGTCAACACCCCACCCGGCCCGGCAGCACTGGCAACCGCTTTGCCGGCCTTGACCTCAGCGCGTTTTTTTCGCGCCAGTCGCACCATCGCCTTGAGCAGACCACCATATTCCTGCTCAAGCTCATAAATGCGCGGGAAGCAACTCTTCAAACTCATGGTTTCCGGATTGCCGGCAAAAATACCGGATACCATGGGGGAAATCAGCCTATCCAGGGCTTCCTTGCCTAACCGGCGGCGCCCGAACTCGGCAAGGGTTTCATCACCGGAGTCAGTTCGCTTGGGCACCAGGACTTCACCTGCCAGACGCAATTTTCCCGGCCAGGAGATCAGCTTGGAAGATAAAAATGAGGGACCATTCTCGGGCAGTCGGTGCAGTGTTTTATCCGCGTAAATATAACGCTTGCGAGCGTTATCATCAGAACGCAGCAAGCGTTCCTCAATCTGCAAGTGACGGCATAAATCCAGAGTCATGGGTTTGCTGTCGAGAAAGCCGTTTGGTCCCCATTCACACAAGTAGCCATCTTCTTTGATCGACCAGATCTTGCCGCCGACCCGTTCCTGCTTTTCAATAACCAGCGTGGACAAATCAAGCCCGGACTGGCGGGCATGGTCTTCAATAGCACTGGCTGCCGCCAAACCGGAAATTCCTGCTCCTATAATTGCGATTCGTGTCATAATGACCCCTGCAAAAGTTCAGATTAATGAAAGTTTTCGATATCCTAGCGGTTCACCACAGACAGGTCAAGCAAGCGTAACATCCACATGTAAGGTGCTTGACCTGTTTAAAAAGTGATCCTACTATGATTTTGACCTGTCAACTTGCGACAATCGGGAGCATTAGGACTATGGCCAAAGATTATTACTCGGTACTCGGCGTCGAACGCAATGCCGATGCCGCAACGATAAAAAAAGCTTACCGTAAACTGGCACAGAAGTATCACCCCGACAAAAACCCTGATGACAGGCATGCTGAAGATCAATTCAAACAACTGACAGAAGCTTACGCCGTGCTCTCTGACGTGGAGAAAAAGCGTCAGTATGACCAGTTTGGAGATGCCGGTTTTCACCAGCGTTTTTCTCAGGAAGACATCTTCCGCAATGTCAACATGGGGGATATCTTCGGCAACTTTGGCGGCGAAGACCTGTTCAGCCAGCTCTTTGGTGGGCGTCCACACACCCGTCAGAAGCCGCAACGCGGACAGGACTATTCGATGCAGATCAGTATCCCTTTCCGTCTGGCGGTTCAAGGTGGCGAGCGTCGCATCGATTATCGTAGCGACGGAAAGGTCGAGCAGATCAAGGTCAAGATTCCCCCGGGCATCGAACAAGGTGCAAAACTTCGCGTCGCCGGTAAAGGGGGTCTTAATCAGACCGGTGGACCGGCGGGGCATTTGTATTTACAAATCGACATTGAACCCGATCCGGTTTTCAGCCGCGAAGGCAACGATCTGCTGGTCAGGGCGGAAATTCCTTTCAGTGGCATCTGCCTCGGCACGACCATCGAGGTGCCCACCCTCGAAAGCCCGAAGCGGGTCAAGGTGCCGGCGGGCATGCAACCAGGTCAAAAGATCCGCCTGCGCGGTTTCGGGGTTTCGGCCTCGGCTAAACAGGAAGCAGGTGATCTTTTCGCTATTATCGAGGTAGCTGTCCCCAAAAGCCTTACCACTGACCAGAAAGAGCTGTTAAAAAAACTCAAGGATGTCGGGCTGTAACCCTGATCTGTGACGATAAGATGGGTCGACTCCTCAGAACAAGGGATGGCTAGCACCGAGTTCAGGGCTAATTTTCTTGCCTTGCAGCAAAAGCACAGGTTATAGTGTTGCGCCAATAAAGAAAATAACCGAAGAATCAGAGATGTTCCGGCACGTTGGACATAGGGCTATGAAGCCTGGCAAACAACCTCAAGGTGGCCTACTTACCTAATGAAAAGAATCCTGTGCACCCTGCCCCCAACCCTGTTTTTATTGTTACTGATTGGTCTCCAATCAGCATTTGGGTGTCCCTCTGCGCCGGCCACAGAACACTCCACGGTCAGTATCCAGGTCAACGTCTGTCACTTCTTTATCGACGCCGACACCGCTGATCCCTGCTGCGACAGCGCGACCTGCCATCGTGCCCATTCGCCGTTGCAAAATTACGGCAGCCCTGAATATGCCAATCAAATCAAGGATCTGCTTCCGCTGATCCTTGAATCACGCCAACAACTACCGCAGTCAAAAGCAGTCAATAGCTTTGTTCCACCACCTATTTGCTGTCTGAACACACAGCAGCTGACTGCCACTTCGATTGCACCTCGCCAAGCCTTGGCATTTTTACGCACAACCGTCCTGCTCCATTGAGATTCTCCCGTTACGCGCCACAATAAGCGACGCGACCTGTCGATTATTATGACTTATTTTGTCTGATTTATCAGGCATTCCGCAACGGGAGATATTTACCTTGACTGAGACAGAAAAAAAACAAGATTTCACTGATCGCATATGGGACTTTTTCTGTTCCCTGAAGCTGACCATCTTGCTGCTGTTATTACTGGCGGTAACCTCCATTATCGGCACGATTATTCCGCAAAACTCCTCAGCAGCAGAATATATTCGCCTGTATGGTCAGTCCAACTACGAACTTTTCACCAGTCTCCAGTTCACTGAGATGTATGGTTCCACCTGGTTTATTGCGCTACTGGCGCTATTCTGCGTCAACCTGATCTGCTGTTCCATCAAACACTTTCCCCGCACCTGGAAATTCTTTAAAGAACCCGTTCGCGTTGCCACCCCGGGCCTGTTAAAAAACTCCAGCAACAAACTGGACCTACACAGTAAAGAGTCGCCGGAAGCGGTCCTTGAAAAAATCAAAGGAACGTTAGATAAAGACTTCGCCAAAACAGTGAGAACCGACGCCGACGGCAAAATTTACCTGTTTGCCCAGAAAGGCATCTTTTCCCGCCTGGGCGCTTACATGACCCACATTTCCATTATCGTCGTTCTGATTGGGGCCATCATTGGCAATGTTTTTGGTTTCAAAGCCTTTGTCAATATCCCGGAAGGGGACTCGGTTTCGCACGTGATGACACGTGATGGCAGTCAGCGTATCGATCTGGGCTTTGAGGTACGCTGCGACAATTTTGACGTCAAATTCTACCCCAACACCTCCCGCCCCATGGAATATGCCAGCGATCTGGTCATTCTTAAAGATGGTGTTGAAGTCTATGAAAAAAGAATAGTCGTTAACGACCCGTTATTTTTTGACGGCATCATCTTCTACCAGTCGAGTTACGGCCAGGCCGGGGATCCCACCATCAGCTTTCAAGTCACCGACAGCCAAAGTGGTGAAAGTCAGGAATTCAATGCCCCTTTGCGCAGTCGGGTGCAGCTGGCCGACGGCTACAGTGTTATTGTTACTGACTTCACCGACAACGACCGCAGTTTCGGACCGGCCATGCGTATGAACATGATCAGCCCGGACGGTGCACGTGGAAATCCGGTTGTCATCTGGCAGAATTTTCCTGAATTCGACGAACGCCGGGGTGATCGCTTCAGCTTTGCCATGCTCGGATTCAGTCAAACCTACTTCACCGGCCTGCAGGTCGCCAAGGATCCAGGGGTTAATATTGTCTGGGCCGGCTGCATCATGATGATCATTGGCCCCTTCGTTGCCTTTTTCATGTCGCACAAACGGGTCTGGGCCTGTATAGAACAAGAGGACAAGGTCACTAAAATCCAGCTTGCCGGCAATGCCCATCGTAACCAAGCCGGCTTTGCCCTGGCCTTTGATGATCTGATGCAAAAAGTGGAAAATGCCGTTAAAAATGATTCCCCGACAAAGGAGGGATAACCCATGGATAGTGGACAGCTCTTTAATTTAACCACCATTGCTTATTTTGCATCGATGGTTCTGTACATCGCTTACATTGCAACCAAAAGCAACAAGGTCGCCACTGTGGCCACCCTGGCAGCCCTGACCGGATTCATTATCCAGACCGGGGCCCTGGGGATGCGCTGGTACGAGTCCTATGTGATTCTCGGCAGCGACCATGGCCGCGCGCCCTTGACCAACCTCTATGAATCGGTAGTTTTTTTCGCCTGGTCGATTATCGGTGTCTATCTGTTCATGGAGTGGAAGTATTTTAAAAAATACCGCGCTGTCGGTGCATTTGTTCTCCCCATTGCTTTGTTCGCCATGCTCTGGGGACAAATGAGTCTGAACAAATCAATTGATCCGCTGGTACCGGCGCTCCAGAGCAACTGGCTGACCTACCACGTCATCACCTGCTTCATCGGCTATGCCGGATTTGCCATCGCGTTTGGTGTCTCTATCATGTATCTGCTGAAGATCGGCAAGGAAGAGAAGCACCAGGGCCCGGAACCCATGGGAGGCATTCTCGGCATGTTCCCACCCACCAAGGTGCTGGATGACCTCAACTACAAAGCCATTATGATCGGCTTTCCCATGCTGACCCTCGGCATCATCACCGGTGCCGCCTGGGCTTACTACGCCTGGGGAACCTACTGGAGTTGGGATCCGAAGGAAACCTGGAGTCTGATCGTATGGTTTATCTATGCAGCCTTTCTCCACGCTCGTTTTACCCGCGGCTGGGCTGGGCGTAAAGCGGCCTGGCTGTCACTGATCGGCTTTGGCGCCACCATGTTCTGCTATCTGGGGGTCAACCTGGTACTGTCCGGGCTGCATTCCTACGGCGGCGCCTGATCACCCAGGCAGCACTCACAAAAGAACAAAGGGCGCTTCATCATGAGGCGCCCTTTGTTCTTTATTCGTTACTATTCAGCTATGGCCTTGCGCAGGATAGGGGATCCTGTACCGAACAGATACATTTATTCTTCCGGCAACTGTCAGGGTCGACGACACACCATCAGGAAGACCGGATAGCGCCTTGGCACCTCTGCTGTCCCACGTTCCACCTCAAACACAGTAGTAATGTCAATGTGATCGAATCCAAGACTTGTCAGGATATGCTTGAACTCCTGACGA
Organism: Deltaproteobacteria bacterium; assembly: GCA_018399135.1. Classification (GTDB taxonomy): domain Bacteria; phylum Desulfobacterota; class Desulfuromonadia; order Desulfuromonadales; family Geopsychrobacteraceae; genus Pelovirga. Next base: position 10,975 of record JAGYPB010000033.1, read on the forward strand.
TCAAAGCCCCGCTGTCCGGTAAAGTCAGCACCATGGAAACTGCCGTCTTCCGCATCAAGATCGGCAATACACAGATGTCCACCTGGGTTGAGCAGTTGGTAAAAGCTGCGTAACAACCCTTGATAGTCCGGCACATGATGCAAGGTCATCAGGGAGCAGATCAGATCGAAGCATTCATTCGGCGCGGGATCGGCACACAAATCCAGATGCAGCGTACGTACCTGATCAAAATCACCGTCCGTTATCTTTTGCTCAACCACCTCAAGCATGCCTTCGGAACTGTCTGCCAACACCAGCTCACCAACTGCCGGGCGCAGGGCAAAACCGAGCAATCCGGTTCCACAACCATATTCCAGGGCCCGGGTTGCGGGTGTCAATAACACCTGCTCACGAATGGCGGCAGAAACCACCTCAGCACGTTCCAGCTTTTTCGGATCAGTATCCCAGCACGTGGCTTTATCATCAAAACTCATCTGCAGTGTCTCTCCTGTTCATCATCGGGCGCAGAAACTGCGCCATCAGTTCACAGATAACTTTAACATCTGTACCAAGGTTCAGTAACATACTCGACAGACACACCTGACATCAATATAATGATGAACGTCTGAATGCCTTCTTTGTCATCCCTTTATCAACAGGAGCCTATCATGAACAGCAGGATTGCCGCAGCAATCAACCTGCCCTACCAGCCGGTTGCTATTCTCTGGAGCGATGAAATACCTGAAGGAGCGCAGATGTTCAAGGACAAATCCTGGGCCTGCTCCCTATGGCTGACCGCGGCGGCAGCCAAGGGAAAGGTTGCTGCCTGCAGTCGCGATGCCTTTGGCTGTTTCGGCGGCGGCACCGGCCTTGGATTCGGTGATCAGTATCGCAACTTCCCAGGGGGAACTGAGGGCTTCTGCCGTTTTCTCTCTTCCGGCAACGCCGGTCACCCCGAAGGAGAAGCCGTCGCCAAGGCATTAAAGGCCTTTGCTGATGAGCATTTTATTGAGGAATATCTGCAGGGAGAATGTTACCTGAAAAACCCGGAGGCAGTGCGGGATTTTATCGATGATCTGCCGATGCGCGATATCCCCACCCAATACGTCGTATTCAAGCCCTTAAGCGAAATCGAGCAGCAGCAGGAAGAGCCGATTGTTGTGGTTTTCTTCTGCAACCCGGACCAGTTTTCCGCCCTCGGTGTATTAGCCAACTACAGCTTCGACGGCAATGACAACGTCATCTTCCCCTTTGCCGCCGGCTGTCAGGCGATCGGCCTCTACGCCTATGATGAAGAGGAAAAAGATCATCCCAAAGCCGTTGCCGGCCTGATGGATCTGTCTGCGCGACTCTATCTGCGCAATCACTTTGGCGAAAACGTCATGAGTATGTCAATCCCCTGGTCCATGTTTCAAACCATGGAGGACAATGTCGCAGGGTCATTTCTTGAACGCAACACCTGGCACAAGTTGATGCAGAGCAGAACGGCCTGATTACTCTGCCTGCGGTTATTCGACCGGTTTGTACCAGACGTTCATGCTCTCCAGCCCGCCGGAAATCTGGGTGTTCTGAACCAGGGTGCCGCCATACTGATAGCCGCTTTTGGCAAAGGTGATATTCATGCCGAACGAGGTGGCGCGAGCAATGGTATAGCAGGTCTGAATCATTTCCCGTGCCATCAGTGTTTCCAGTTCGGCCAGCAGCAGATGAGCTAAGCCCTTGCCACGACAGGCAGGATCAGTGGCAAAATCCGTCATTTCAGCATGGGAACCGGCCTTGTCAACCTCTGCAGATGCCAGGGCAATGAGTTCGCCTTCCTTCCACATGCCGGCATAGGTCACATTGTCAGCCATTGTTTCGGCCAGGTAGACGGGGTCATGGATCGGAAAGGGGTAGCTGGAAAAGACCCGCTGATAGAGATCAGCCATCGCCGAACAGTCATCCACCTGCGCCAGGCGGCACTGATTACCCCCGGCATCAGGCAGACCGGCGGGAACAGAGGAACCGGCCTTGGCCTGGGCAGTATCCAGCACCTGCGTTACAACCCCCGCATCAGGATCATTCTGGCGCTCAGGCTGAGGATAATTAGCCAGAAACAAGCCATCAATTTTACCCTGATAAAACCTGGGAACCTTTGCCTCAACGCGGTAGCCTGCCCGTAAAAATAGGGCTTTACTGGTCGCAGGAATCTTGGCAAAGATCTTGGAGTAGTCGTGCCGATCAACCAGCTCATCGATATATTCAAGCACTCCTGGCACATCATCATGATGCAATTTCATCAGATAAACACGGTCATTTTCAGGACCATGTTGCAACACCGAGGATCCGAAGTTTTCAATCCGATCAACTGACATCACGTCTCTCTATCCGTTCGTTACCGGCCGGAGTCAAGCTGATGGTTTCATCGTAATCGCACAACAGTCGCTCAATCCCGGTGGCGTTATTATTATCCTCAGCTCCTTCCAGCTTCAGTTGCAGATCACAGGTTGCACACTGACGATCGCAAAATTTAGTCTTGTAGCTTTCGGGCTCGGCGTAAGTGGTGATCACCCCTTCGTAGTTACGCAGCACAACCTTGTTGGTTGACAGGGAGATCAGATAGTTAGGCGTAAGAGGGATTTTACCGCCGCCACCCGGCGCATCAATCACGTAGGTCGGCACCGAAAAACCACTAGTGTGACCAATCATCCCCTCCATTATCTCGATACCTTTGCCCACCGGAGTACGGAAATGGGACAAACCTTCCGACAAATCACACTGATAGAGGTAGTAGGGGCGCACCCGATTCTCCACCAGCTTATGCACCAATGACTTGACGATCCGCACACAGTCATTCACTCCCGCCAGCAACACGCTCTGGTTGCCCAGAGGGATCCCGGCATCGGCCAGCTTTCTGAGTGCCTGTTTGGATGAGCTGGTCATCTCGCGCGGGTGATTAAAGTGGGTATTAAGCCATACGGGATGATGTTTTTTGAGCATCTCAACCAGATCATCAGTAATCCGATAGGGGAGTACCACCGGCATTCGTGAACCAATCCGGATCACCTGGACATGATCGATCTGGCGCAGTTCAGTCAAGACCCAATCAAGATACTGGTCAGAGAGCATCAGCGGATCGCCGCCGGAGAGCAGAACATCACGAACCTCGGTAGCGCCGCGGATATAATCAAGACCGGCGCGGATCTGATCACGATCCGGAATGGAGTCGGTGTCGCCGACCTTACGCTTACGCGTACAGTGACGGCAATACATGGAACAAACGTTGCTGATATGGAAAAGAACCCGATCAGGATACCGATGGGTGATACCCGGCGCCGGGCTGTCCCGATCTTCCGCCAGCGGGTCGATCATGTCACATTTGTCGATTTCAAGCTCTTTAGGATCAGGAAACGCCTGGCGAAAAATCGGATCATTGCGAAAATCATCGGCATCAATCAAGGACAGGTAGTAAGGAGTGATCGACAGGGGAAACTTGCGCAGGGTTAATTCAATTTTGCGCCGTTCCACATCTTTGAGCTCAATCCCGAGCAGCCTTTCGAAGGTGTCGACACGCTGAATGGAATTACGCAATTGCCAGTGCCAGTCAGTCCATTTGGAATGATGAACCTGATTTTCACTTAAATCTGCCGCAATTTTTTGTTGATTACTGGAATAAATACTCATGATAAAGGCCTTTATGCTCCTTTTCTAAAGATTTAGTACAAGATTCAGTCAATAGAAAAAACACTACTGTTAAGTCCTAAAGACAGTTCAAACGAAACAAGACAAAGTTTTTGGTAGAAAGACAGTCAACGACCGGTAAGTAACGCCGTCACACTGCTCTGAAAATTGGCTCGATGGGAAGAATGAGAGGTATGGCAACAGATAACAAACATAGTAAAAATGAAAACTTTCTCGCACGAATATGTGTGCGGAGCCGATTTCTTAGATAAATAAGTACCAAGGGTAACAAATATGATCTTACATTTCAAGGGTTGATCCAGAACGGCCATATTGATGTAACTCTGGACACGCTTCAACCAAGAAAAAACCCCCGAAAGCTTTCATAGCAGCCGTCGGGGGTTATTATCGCATGACAGGTGTTAAATTGTGTTATCGCGAAGCACGGCCAGCACGGGCATTTGCTGCACCAGCCTGGGAATTATAAGATTTGCCGGCTGGTCGGGCACTGCGACGCTGAGTCTTGGCCGGCTGACGACTTGCCGGCGCTGCCCCTTTTCCACGCATGGGGCGCCGCGCTGGGGAGTCAACTGCTGAAGAGATCAGGTTCAATCCGGTTTCCTGCTCCTGTAATGGAATCCGACGTTGCAGCAAGGTTTCAATGTCGTGCAGCTGCTTGCGCTCTTCACTGCAGACAAAAGAAATAGCGTTACCCGTATTGCCGGCACGACCAGTGCGACCAATCCGGTGGACATAATCTTCAGGAACACTGGGCATCTCATAATTCACGACAAAGGGCAATTGCTCAATATCGAGGCCACGCGCGGCAATGTCGGTAGCCACCAGCACCCGCACTTTGCCCTGCTTGAAATCGGCCAGTGCCTTGGTTCTGGCACCCTGGCTCTTGTTGCCGTGGATCGCCGTCGTCGTGATACCGTCTTTGTCCAGCTGACTGGCAAGGCGATTGGCACCATGCTTGGTGCGGGTAAAAACCAGCACCTGCTGCCAGTTACTGCCGGAAATCAGATGGGAAAGCAGCGCACGCTTGAGGCCCTTGTCAATCCGGTACATCACCTGATCGACCTGCTCGGCAGCGGTATTGCGCCGCGCCACTTCAATCATGACCGGAGCCTTCAAGAAACCGTCAGCCAGACGTTTGATATCGTTAGAAAAGGTCGCGGAAAACAGCATATTCTGGCGATTGCGCGGCAGCAAACCGAGAATTTTACGGATATCATGGATAAAGCCCATATCAAGCATACGATCGGCTTCATCCAGTACCAGCATCTCAACCTGCGACAGATCGATGGTTTTCTGACCGACATGGTCAAGCAGACGTCCCGGGGTAGCCACGACAATATCAACCCCTTTGCGCAAAGCATTGATCTGGGGACGGATATTGACGCCACCGAAAACCACCGTCGAGCGCAGCGGCAGATACTTTCCGTACAAACGGAAGCTCGCTTCAACCTGGGCCGCCAGTTCGCGGGTAGGGGTAAGAATCAGAGCACGAATCGCACCGCCGCTCTGGGGTGCTTTTTCACTCAAGCGTTGCAGCATGGGCAGGGCAAAACCAGCTGTTTTACCGGTCCCGGTCTGGGCTCCGGCAAGCAGATCGCCACCTTGCAGCACCACCGGAATGGCCTTGGCCTGAATCGGTGAGGGTTGGCTGTAACCTGCTTCAGATACAGCACGGAGGAGTTCGGCCCGCAGACCGAGTTGTTCAAACGACATAAATATTTTTCTCCAAAAATGGAACCGGCCCATCCCTAAGCGATAAAACGTAAGGAACGGTCAACAGGCAGGAATCTCTTAATTGATGGTCTAAGGGGGAGATATGCGAGGGTGATACGCAAAAAACTATCCGATGGACACGAAAATGACGCCGACCGAAGGCATCAAGAATCACGTAACATAACAGACGCTCGGGCACTTGTCCAGAATAATCACCAGGCGTTAGCCGAGAACACGGATATACGGCGGCACAATACATATAACCTCAATAGGTACTGTGTCCCCGGATCGCACCTCTCCGGGTTACGAAGCCTCACGCACAACCCGATGCACGAAACCCAGCTTTTCGGTAACGCGCGGTGAAATGACAAAGGGATAGGCGTGCTCGTGCCCCATGCTGCGGTTCAAGCTGTTAAGGGCAAAGGTAAGGGGCAACCAGTGTTCAATTAATGTATCGATATTTTCAGCACGGTAGGGATCAACATCTTGGCGTACCGCTTGCGTGGCGTCATCACCAGCTTTAGGACGGATACCGATACCGAACTGCCAGGCAGTCTCCAGGGTGTCGACCATGTGCAGGTAGTGGGCCCACAATCGCATACCATTAACCTCACATCAAGAATTGACAACCGACCAGAACATCATTTAAAGCGAGAGAACGCAGATTTGATGGAACCGCTAAGGGAATCCCAGGCGCTGTCGATACCGGCCTTGAGGTCTTCCCAGGCATCATCACTGGAGGCTTTCAGCTCTTCAAGTTTTTTTCTGGCGCTGTCTTGCTGCGACCTCAGCTCTTCAATTTTTTTGTAATACTCAAGCTGGATATCGGCCTCGGCTGAGTCTGCCCTGGCTTTTAGTTTATCGATGTCTGCGTTCCATTCATCCAGTTTGGCTTGCAGTTTTTTTTCGTAGACTTCTTTCATACTCATATCTTATCTCCTTAGTTGGCAATTATTCAGCTGTAATCCTTGCGCAGGATCGGGGTTACTGTGGCAAGGGTGTTTGACGCCGCCGATATAAGGACAAGTGATTTACAGTTTCGAAGGCTCCTTCTCAACAAAGACAGACTCTGTCCCTTTTAACGGCAGCAGGGAAATGGCCAGGACGGTGCCGATCAGCAACAGGATACCGGCCAGGATAAATGAACTTTCCATGCCACCATGCACAGCTTTCAGGACAGAGGATAGCTTGACCAGAACAAATGCACCGACTCCCCAGGCTGAGAACAGGATACCATAATTGGTTCCGTAATTTTTCGTACCCCAGTAATCTTTAATAAAAGAAGGAAAGAGTGACAGGTTGGAACCATAGTTGAATCCGATGAAGGTTGCCACCAGGGTCACCAGCAGAGCCCCGGAATCTTCATTGGAGACAACCCTCACGGCCACGAACATCAACGCCGATTGAAGCGCAAGGAGCAGTATCAGGGTCGTGGCGCGGCCAATTTTATCAGACATCAGACCGGCAACAACCCGCCCGGCGGCGTTACCGATGGCCATCACTGCAACCGCAATAAAAGCCATTTCACCCATACTTTGCCTGGCAATGCCAGCGACACTACCGATGACCATCAGTCCGGCTCCGGCACCAACAAAAAAGATCAGCCACAGGATGTAGAAACGCCGCTCTTTGAGCATCTGGATCGGTGTAGCATCCACACAGATTTTTTTTTCACCGGCTTCGGGAGAATGTTGTGCAACGGGGACAAACCCGGTCGGCGGGTTGATCAACAGCAGTGACATCGTGCAAACGATGACGATAAAGGCCACCCCTAAAATCATCATCGTCGTGTGGAGGCCATAGTGCCCAAGCAGGTACTGACAGACCGGAGCCAGATAGACCGGGGCGATACCAAAACCGGAAACAACGATTCCCGCAATCAGCCCGGTTTTAGCCGGTGAAAACCATTTCAGTGCCGGAGGAGTCGCAGCCGAATAACCGAAACCGATCCCGGTGCCGGCCAGCACCCCAAAGCCAATAACCCACCCCCAATAGCTGGAGCTCTGAGAGCAGACCAGGAACCCGATTCCGACCAGCAATCCGCCAAGAAATGCGATCGCCCGCGGGCCAACTTTGTCCTGCATTTTTCCGCCGACAATCATCGACACGGCAAAAGCCAGACAGGCGGTGGCATAAGGATCACCGGAGCCAGGAAATAGCACCGCAATATCTGCCGCCAGCATACTGTAAGCGTAGAGTATACCCAGCGCCAGATTGATCCCTAGGCCGGCAGCTACAACCTGCCGTCCACTAGTTTTCGCTGTTTGCGTTCCGGACAACAACGTTGATCCTGTCAGTTCCGACAAAGACCTGTTAGAAGTCACGCTGTATAGACGGTGGGACAAGGGCCACTTGCTATTGTAATTAATTGACAAAGGAGCACGGCTCATGACAGTCCACTTTCACAAAGGGGTGGCAATACATAAATTGGTATGACCATTTATATATCTTGACCAATCCTATGTAAATACAATTCGGCAGACTGTCGAGACTTTTTGCCCATTCAGATTGTCTATTTCACTCCAGATCGGGATAGTCCACCTGCTCTCCGGTTGAGGTGGTAATCACCGCTTTACCGTGCCGATAGTTTAACCCGTCGGGTAGCAGCGGTGCCTTCCCTTTACCACCAGGTAGATCGACGACAAAATGGGGGCAGGCCATACCCGATACCGGGCCGCGCAGTGTACGGATGATATCCAGACCTGTCTGCAGAGGGGTGCGGAAATGAGCAGTGCCTTCCACCAGATCCATCTGATGCAGGTAGTAGGGCCGCACGCGGATCTTGAGCAGAACACGCAGCAGCTCAGTCATGGTAGCGGCATCGTCATTAACCCCCCGCAGCAGCACCGTCTGATTACCGAGAATAATCCCGTGATCCACAAGCATAGCGCAGGCAGCAGCAGAATCCGGCGTCAGTTCGCGCGGGTGATTAAAATGGGTGTTGAGATAAAGCGGGGCATATTTTCTGAGCATTTGACACAGCGCCGGGGTAATGCGCTCAGGCAGGGTCACCGGTACGCGGCTGCCGATACGGATGATATCAACATGGGGAATAGCGTGAATCCGGGCGAGAAGATCCTCAAGGACAGTATCAGGCAGAATCAGCGGATCGCCGCCGGAGAGGATGACATCGCGAATCCGTTCATCGGCAGAGATATAGTCGACCCCTTCACGCTGTTCGCGAAAACTGACACCATGGTCGCTGCTGCCGACCTTGCTCTTGCGAGTGCAAAAACGGCAGTAACCGGCGCAATTGTTGGATGCCAGCAGAATCACCCGGTCAGAGTAACGGTGGATGATGGCCGGTACAGGGGAATAGTGCGCTTCCGCCAGCGGGTCAGGGTAGCCGCCAACCGCCAACTCGCGCACATCAGGAACACACTGACACCAGATGGGGTCACCCACCTCACCAATCAGATCAACATACCCGGGGGTAATTTTCAGCGGGTAGCGCGCTGTCACTTCACGCAGCGGTTCCGGATCAATGCCGAAGCGCTGCGCCAGTTCATCGACCGTCGTTACACTTTCTTTCAGGCGCTGCTGCCACAACTCCACCGCCATCAATCCACTCCGCCGTCATTCATCGGGCGACTCCTCCAATGACCCACCAAGATTTTTCACCATATCCTGCAATTGGCGATTTTGGCGGGTCAACTGATCGATGCGCAGATTGCAGTCGGTGACCACCGCATTGAGTTCTTCCAGCAGCCGATCCTGATAGCTGGCACGAATTTCCAGCTCGTCCAGACGCTGCGTTAAACTGTCAGGCATAATCCTCTCCTTATTGTATCTGTTCAGCACCGGATCGGGAATCCTGTATCAAGGGACGCTTTTCATCATCCATGACCGCTTGTTGTCGCCGTCCATGGCGACAAACACCCTTGTCACTGGAACCCCGACCCTGCGCCAGGACAGTGTCGAGTAGTTACTCCTTCTTTGAGTAGTTACTCCTTCTTTATGTGCTGAGCTATTTATAGCGCTCCAAGAGGATTATGCCAACAGCAGAAAAACCCTGATGTTTACGAAAGAGAGTCAATTTCTGACAAAAACTACTTCACTTGATACTGAAACTCGAACTGTCGGGCTTTGTTATCGTGCAGCTGTGAGCCGACCTGAAGGGTATAGGTTCCCTTTTCACTCAATTCAACATCGCCACCAAAGCCACCGTCCATGCCCTGCAGAGGAATCGCAGGCAAGGTTCGGCCGCCAGGGGTAACAATACGCACAGCGACCCGGCCTGAATCGATTGCGGCCATGGTCGCGGCATCCGCAAAAGCCACCATCAGGTGATGGGTCTGCTTCATTCCCGCTGCGGTCATCGCTTCACTTGTGTCACTGATGTGCGCCATGGCCTTGACGCTATCGACAGATTTGGTGCCGAGCATCTCCATATCTGCGCTCATCTCCATCCCCATATGGCCACCACTGTGATCCGCCTGAGATGTTGTTTTCATCTGGTGGGCATCATGGCCCGATTTTGCCGGGGTGCTGCTGCCGTGGCCACTGTGGCCACCACCATGATTCATCGCCAGCGACAGTCCTGCGGTTACCAGCAATAAACTTAAGGTTGTACAAACAATCAGCTTCATCTTTTTTTTCATGTCATTTCTCCCTGGTTGCGCGGAGCAGACTCCGCAATGATGTTTATATCGTCATCCGGAACCGTCGGTTCCGGGCTTGGATCCAGTGAACGAGACCGCCAGAGGTAAAATAAAACCGGGTAAACCAGCAGCTCAAGGATGAGCGAACTGACGGTACCACCAATCATGGGTGCGGCAATTCGCTTCATCACGTCGGAACCGATGCCGCTACTCCACATGATCGGCATCAGACCGACAATAATGGTGATTACCGTCATCAGCTTTGGTCTGATCCGCCGCACCGCGCCATAGTGAATCGCCTGGATCAGATCGCCACGGGTGCGCATCCGCCCCTGCTCACTCCAGCGGCTATGTGCCAGATCGAGGTACAGCAACATCACCACACCGGTTTCCGCATCAAGTCCGGCCAGCGCAATGAGGCCAACCCAGACGCCGATTGACATGTTGTAATCAAGCAAATAAAGCAGCCAGAAAGCCCCGATCAGAGAAAAAGGAACCGCCGTAAAAACGATGGCGGTGCGGACCACCGATTTGGTGCTCAGATAAATCAGGACAAAAATCACCACCACCGTCATCGGGATAATCACCAGCAGGCGCTCGCGGGTCGATTCGATATATTCGTACTGACCACTCCAGACGACGTTATAGCCTGGCGGCAAGGTAATCCGTTCGTTGACCGCCGCTCTGGCAGCAGCGACATAGCCGCCAATATCGCTGCTGGTCAAATCGACATAAACCCAGACCGTCCTCCGCGCATTTTCGCTCTTGATACTGTCAGGTGCCTGGCGCACCACCAGATTTGCCACCTGCGCCAGGGGGATATGACGGCCACCCGGAGCCGGCACCAGCACCCGCGCCAGGCCATCAGCGTCGTCACGAAAATCCCGATCATAGCGAATATTGATGGAGTAGCGCTCCAAACCTTCCACCGTTTCAGCAATACTCATCCCACCGATGGCGGTTTGGACAACAGTTGTGATATCACCGATATTGATGCCGTAACGGGCCGCGGCCTTGCGATCGATCTCGACATCGAGAAAAAAACCACCGACGGCGCGTTCTGCGATCGCCGAACGGGTGCCGGGCACGTCCCTCACAACGGCTTCGATCTCCTCGGCCAACCGACTCAAGGTATTGAGATCGTCCCCCATGACTTTTATCCCAACTGGGGTTTTGATGCCGGTGGACAGCATGTCGATGCGGGTCTTGATCGGCATCGTCCAGGAGTTAGTCAACCCGGGAAAGCGCACCGCTCGGTTGAGCTCATCGGTCAATTGATCGATAGTCATCTGCTTTGATTCCGGAAAAATCCGGCGCAGTGGTGTCTTGACAAAATCAAGTCTATCGGACCAGCTACTGTAAAAACGATCCGCCGGCAGATAGCGCCACTCATCCTGGGGTTTGAGCAGAATTGTGGTCTCCAGCATCATCATCGGTGCCGGATCGGTCGCCGTTTCGGCCCGACCGATTTTACCGAACACCCGCTCCACTTCAGGGAAGGAAGCGATGATCTTGTCGGTCTGCTGCAGCAGCTCCTTGGCTTTGGTCACCGAAATGCCCGGCAGGGTGGTCGGCATGTAGAGCAGGTCCCCTTCATAAAGGGGGGGCATGAACTCTGTCCCGATACGGCTGATGGGATAGGCGGTTGATAACAACAGCAACAGGGTCACGAACAGCACCGTCTTGCGCCGGCGCAGAACAAAATCGACCAGGGGGTGGTAGATCCGGATCAGGCCGCGATTAATCGGGTTGGCTGTCTCACCGCGAATCCGCCCGCGGATAAAAAAACTCATCAGTACCGGTACCAAGGTAATAGAGATCAGTGCTGCCGCCGCCATGGCGTAGGTCTTGGTATAGGCCAGCGGTTTGAACATGCGCCCGGCCTGCTCCTGCAGCGTAAATACCGGAGCAAAGGAAACGGTAATCACCAACAGGGCAAAAAAGATCGTCGGCCCTACCTCTTTGGCTGCCTCGATGATGATCGGCTTGCGCGGTGCATCAGCCGGAGCATGCTCCAGCTTCTTGTGGGCGTTCTCCACCATGATGATGGCCGAATCGACCATAGTACCGATAGCAATGGCAATGCCGCCAAGACTCATAATGTTGAAACTGATTCCCTGCAGATACATGATGATGAACGACATCAGGATCGCTACCGGCAACGCCAGGATGACCACAAAGGCGCTGGGCAGATGAAACAGGAAGAGGATAATCACCAGGGCAACGACAATACTCTCTTCAATCAGCTTGCGTTGCAGGTTCTTGACCGCGCCGGTGATCAGTTCACTGCGGTCATAGGTTGGGATAATCTCGACCCCGCTTCAGCAGCCTTCGGTTTACCTCCAGTTCTCATTTAATCCGGTCGATGGTTTTCAGGCATTTTCCGCAGAGCGCATGACGACAGCCTGCCGACACGCTTCCCCTTTTTATCAAGCTCAGCGATGCCCCGCCATTTCATTTCGTCGCACGTCGGCGAATCTACCCCGGATCGGTGTCACGCGCGTCATGCGCACGATATCTCTTTGATCCTCTACCAGAACCAACAACCGCCGGTGGGTGCGTACCATGAACTCGGTTTCACCCATCGATGGCACCGCCGCCGACATCAGATTGGCATTACGGATCGCCATCATTAAGCTCGGTTGAAATGAAACATTTGCTGGGCAGACCGATTGGGATCGATCGCTACCCGGACGCTGTTTGGCTGAAGCCACCCAGACCAACAACTTCCGACACCCCTTCTACGGACAGCTCATACCGTAGATACCAGTCCTGAATACTGCGCAGCTGTTGTAGATCGTGGCGGTCGGAGGTCAGGAGCATACTGATAGACCCAACCAACACCACTGGGCATCGGGTCCGGGTCGGATTGACGTCCGGGGTGAAGCGTCGAAACCGAGTTGAGATATTCCGAGCACCGCGAGCAGTAAAGGTCGGTTCCATCCTCAAAAATGACATAAACAAAGGAATAGCCGAAGAAGGAATACCCCCGTACCGTCTTGGCTCCGGGGACCGCCAGCATCTGGGTGGTCAGGGGGTAAGTGACCTGGTCCTCCACCACCTGGGGTGCTTGCCCCGGATACTCAGTGAAGACGATCACCTGGACATCGGACAGGTCAGGAATCGCATCAATGGGCGTATTACGCAAAGCAAACAGGCCCCCCGCCACCAGAAAAGCGGTAGTCAGGATCACCAGGAAGCGATTGCGGAACGACCATTCAATGATATGGGATAACATCGAAAAAACCTTTCATGACCTGAACTCATGCCTTACCTTGTTTCGTCTCGTTCCAAAGAGTCTGTCATGGGAGTGCTTGAACACAGCGCGCAACTGTCTGAGGCGCTAGCCGAGTTTTGTGCGCAAGAGAAAGCACTCCCATAACAGACGCAAGCACGCCATTCTGTTCACTCAAACAGATCATCCAGCGACGGCTCTGATGCCTCCGGTGCCCGCATCTTCTCGATAGCCTCACGCAAACGACTTTCCGAATCGAGCATGAACTGGGCACTGACCACCACCTGCTCACCCTCATGCAGGCCATGAACCTCAACCAGACCGTTGTTACCACGCAAGCCCACTGTTACCTGCCGCGGATCAAACTTGCCATCACCGAGAGCAACAAACACCCGCTGCTGTTGTCCCGAGTCAAGCACCGCCTCACTGGGTACCAGCAGAGCATCAGCCACGGTCCGCCCCTGCAAGCGCACGCTGACAAACATATCAGGGCGCAGCTGGCGATCTGGGTTAGGTAACTCGATGCGTGCCTTGATGGTGCGGGTCACGCCATCTGCGTAGGGATAAATCAGATCAACCTTGCCGGGGATTCTCTTGCCTGATTGGGGAATCTCGATCTCGGCTGCCATCCCCTGAGCAATCCAGGGCAGTTCGTACTCGTAAATATCAGCATTGACCCAGATACGCGACAGATCCGCCAACCGATACAGCTCCATTCCGGCATTGATAAACATTCCCTGGTTGACCATTTTGTCCGTCACCACCCCGTTAAAAGGCGCATAAAGTGGCAAAGTTCTCCGGACCTCACCAGCCTGAGCCAGGCGTTCGATATCCTTTGGCGCGATATCCCAGTAACTCAGTCTGGTTTGTGCGGCGGCCAGTAACCGCTTGGCATTGTCAGCTACCCCCGCGATGGAACTCTGTTGCAACCGCTCAACATTGCGCATGGCCATCAGATATTCTTCCTGTGCGCTGACCAGATCCGGGCTATAGATGGAGAGCAGCAACTGCCCTTTTTTGATCTCTTGCCCGGTCTGACTGACATGCAGCTGTTCAACCCAACCAGCAATCTTGCTGTTGACCGTGGTCTGACCAGTCTCCTCATAGCCGACGATACCGACGGTGCGGATATTGCGGCTTAGTTCGCCCCGTTCGACCTGTGCCAGCCGTACCCCCATATTCTGCACCACCACCGGATCGATCTCGATGATGCCACCGGTACCACCACTCTCAAATTGATCGTAGGGCACCAGATCCATGCCACAGATCGGGCACTGCCCCGGTTCATCGGAAGTGATAAAGGGGTGCATCGGACTGATATATTTGGGTGTTTCCGCAGCCGCATAAATAGCGCTCAGCAACAGGATTATCAGGAGCAATAAAAGTATTTTTTTCATTGTTATGTCCGTTCTAATTGATCAGTGCACCGAAACGCTGGTAGCTAGCCATGGCATTGGAGTGTCCGAACGTAGCGGGGAACTGTCTGAACGTAGTGAGTTTTGCCCGCAAGAGAGGATACTCCAATGCCATGGCTTCTCCTCTTTTGTGCAACAACAAACATGATCTCAGCGCAAGAGAAATCATTCCGGCTCCCTGATCTTCTCTTAGTAAGCACAATCACAGTTCCCCTCCGACTAGAGTACGCAACTGCGCCAGGGAGATCTGATAATCGGCCACCAGTTGGTAATACCCGGCTTGATAATCAAACAGCGCCATCTGTTCATCGAGCAGCATGGAAAAATCAATCTTGTCCACTTGAAAAGCGGCAACAGACGCCTCAACCGACTGCTCCGCCTGCGGCAGAATGGCATCCCGATAGAGCAGGATCTGACCGTAACGCTGCTCAAGGTCGGCCAGTTGCCGGCTAATGCCGCCCTCGATGCTGTTACGCACCTGATGCAATTGCGCCGTTACCATGGCACTTTGCGCTGCAGCTGCATGTTCTGCGGCCCGCCGTCTGGCACGCTGAACCGGCAGATTGAAGGACAGTGACAAACCGAAGAAATCGTCGCCCCCCATGCCTGAGTCCAATCGGTCACGCTGCGCATATTCAATACTCAAAGTCACATCAGGATAATAGTCGAGCTCAGCCAATTGCCGCGATGACAGGCTCGCCTGATATTCAGCGTTCAGACTGTGCAGCAATGGCCGCGCTAACAATGCTCGCTGCAACAGAACGTCCGGCACTGCGGTGATAGGCTGTGGTTTTGGTTCAGGAAAGGTTGTGATCTCGGTCGATTGTGGGCGGTTCAGCAGTTCATTGAACAGTGCCTGCAAGGTTTTGCGCTGTTGTTGGCGTTTGAGCAACATCTCCTGCATCTTTGAGTACTGAACCTGGGCACTGAATATTGTCTGGATCGATCCATTACCGACGCTGTAGCGGGTTTCGGCAAGAACGATGAGATCATCCAGCAAATGCAGCGTTTGTTGCGTCAATTCAATACTTTTGTCAATGGCATAGAGACGATAGCCGGTTTCCCGCACCATCTGCGCTAACTCAAGCTTACGCTCCGCCAACAACCAGCGCGCAGCTTCTGATTCGCTTTTCGCCACCGCTGTTCGCGTACCACGCTTGCCCCGATAGGGAATTTTCTGGGAAATGCCGATCACCTTTTGGGTCATCGGCTCGCGACGAAAATCAAAGGAATCCACCGGGACGCTGCGAACGCCGACCATCAGCATCGGATCATCGAAGGCACCTGCGACAGCGACCCGATGTTGCAACATCTGCCAGCGTGATTCGACCACCGCAACGGCAGGGTTCTGCTCCAGGGCTCGTGTTACTAAAGCTTCGAGGTTTTCTTCAGCAGCAATAACAGCAGAATGGACGCCGAGCACCCACACCATGGCTACAAATCCAAATAGTTTTTTTCCCACACCTGCCTCCGACAGAACAGGATTGCAATATCGGTCTCAATCGGAGGGTTATTACAACTTGTGTGCCAAATAATTTTTCTATTGTTTTTCAGATGGTTGGGATTTCAGCCAGAATGAGAGATGGGGGGAAACTGCAGACTATTCTACGGCCAGGTGTGGAATAATCTGCAGCCAATGTGAAATGTCAGGTAACTATTCAGCTGTAGTCCTTGCGCAGGATCGGGGTTCCTGTGGCAAGGGTGTTTGTCGCCATGGACGGCGACAACAAGCGGTCATGGATGACGAAAAGCGTCCATTGACATAGGATCCCCGATTCTGTGCTGAACAGATACAATTTCAGAAGGATTTTAGACCAAATTTTTCCAGCCGGTATAGCAGGACATGACGCGGGATGTCCAGCAGCCCGGCAGCACGCGTCTGGTTGCCGCCGCTTAACTCCAAAGCCTGTCGAATTGCCGATTTCTCCAGCTTCGCCAGAGGATAGCCGGCAGCAGGAAGGACAAACGGCAAATGGCCTGCAGTGGTATCGTTAGATGCAGAAAGGTCAGCTAGCAGGTTGGCTGGTAAATCGGCCATATCGACTGAATTTCCATGACACAAAATCGCCAGGCGCTGCATCAGATTTTTCAGTTCCCTGACGTTGCCCGGCCATGCATAAAGTTGTAAGGCATTCAGAACCTCATCCTTGATACCGAGCTGTCGTTCTGCCGCATACTGCCGCAGAAAATGACGTGCCAACAGAGGGATATCCTCCGATCGTTGCCGTAAGGGGGGAACCTCCAGAGGAATAACGGCCAGACGGTAATAAAGATCCTCGCGAAATTTGCCCTGACGAATCTCATCTTCTAATTTCAGATTGGTAGCTGCCACCACCCGCACATCGACGGAGCAGGTCTGTCCGCCGATCGGCTCTATTTCCCCCAACTGCAAAGCACGCAACAGTTTCGGTTGTTGATCCAGGGGCAATTCACCAACTTCATCGAGAAACAAGGTCCCGCCATCGGCCTGTTCAAATTTCCCCTTGCGGTTCTTGATCGCCCCGGTAAATGAGCCCTTAATGTGCCCGAACAGCTCACTTTCGATCAGCCCTTGGGGAATCGCCGCACAGTTCAGTGTCACAAACGCCTGCTGGGCACGTGCGCTCTTGGCATGAACACGTTGTGCCAGCAGTTCCTTGCCGGCTCCGCTTTCACCGGTCAGTAAAACCGGCACATCAGAGGTCGCCACCCGATCCAGGGTATTGATCAGTTGCTGCATACTGGGAGCGGCAGTTATAAGTTCAAAGCTCTCGCCCTGAGCCAGCTTCTTACGCAACTCCTGGTTCTCCCGTTGCAGCAGGCAATAAGAAAGTGCCCGCTGCACAGCCAGACGCAAAGCGTCGCGGGAAAAGGGTTTGACCAGGTAATCGTGGGCGCCTAGCTGCATCGCCTCGACGGCACTCTCGACACTGCCGAAGGCCGTCACCATGATCACCAGAATATCGGGATAATCCCGCCGGACCTGGGTCAAGAGTTCAAATCCGCCCATCCGATCCATCTTCAGGTCGGTGACGATCAAACATGGTGGTTCCTTGTGTACCGCCGCCAGTGCCTCGTCACCATCGCCGGCTACGCTCACTTGGTACCCCGCCTGTTGCAGGGTATATTCCATCATCCGCCGCAGGGAATCATCGTCATCAACAACCAGAATCTTTTCACTCATACACTTTTTTCTCCGCGGACAATGGAATACTGACGTTAAAGCTGGTGCCATGTCCGGACTGACTGTCTACCAACAACTCCCCGCCAAGGCGCTGGATCAGCCGCTGGGTAATGGCCAGGCCCAACCCGGTCCCTTCTTCACGAGTGGTATAAAAAGGGGTAAAAATCTGCTCCAGGTCGTCCGCATTAATCCCTTCACCTGTATCTGTTACCCGGATTTCAACCTGTTTTTCTGTCCGTTGTGCCATCAGAGTCAATATACCACCACCGGACATAGCTTGCAGGGCGTTCTGAGCCAGATTCAATAACGCCTGTTTCAGGGGTGCCACAACCAGTCGCACCCGAGTATCGTCAGTTTCAACGACAATGCTGATACCCGCTTTGTCCGCATCGGCCGACAACTGCAACTTCAGTTGCCCCAGCATTTCAGCGAGCGCTACCTCTTCCGTTTCTTCCACAGGTCCACGGATGACACCAAGAAACTCCTCCAGGACGTTATTCAGACGCTGACTTTCTTTCTGCAGGATGCGGCCGAATTCGAAACGTTGATCATCTTCATTGAGACCTTCCGTTACCACTTCCGCCGCCATGCGGATCGACCCCAAAGGATTGCGGATTTCATGGGCCAGACCGGCGCTCATTTCTCCCAGAGTAGAAAACCGCTCCTTGCGGCGCAGCTCCATTTCCGCGGCAAGCAGTTCATCGGCTTGTTTGCGCAGCTGGGCATAACTACGTTCAAGACGTTCCGCTGTCTGCTGATACAATTTCTGCTGATGCCGCTCGCGCTGAGAAAGCAGCCCGGTGATTCCACCGACAACGTGATAAAGCAACATTTCGAGCACCTGCTCCAGCAAGTCCCCATGGAAGGGAACCAACTGCAACAACATATGCGGCAGATACAACAGCGATACTGAGACCGCAGCAAACAACCCGCCACGCAACCCGAACCAGACCCCGCCAAGCACAATGGGTAAATAATAGAGGCGTCGATAAATATCATGAAATGGTGCGTGCAGGGTCGAGGTAAAATAGTGCAGTACTGTGACCAGCAGAATCAAACTGACCACCAGCAGCAAACGATGATGTCTGGCTAACCAGTCAGACCAGGATCTTTTTATCACAACACCGGCTCCACACAGATTCCCCTCATGGATGTCGTCTACAATAGGCCATCACTCCCCTTGGGAATTCGGCAACCGTTACCATGTTAACACAGTCTTTGTCCTGTTGCGGCACAGAGATCAGCTGATACCGCTCATAACAGATGGTGCAACCAGGGATCTTTTTCTCCTCACTGTATTTACAATTCCCGACCAGTTGAGTAGACTTGCGTCATTGTCCGTGGCAACCACAAACTCGGCGTCTGCCGGACAAAAACTTTTTTCACCTGCATGGAGTAAATGTTGCGTTCTTTTCTGATTTTTCTGGTGGTCTGTCTATTGCTCCAGGTTAGCGCTCTGGCGCAGGAAAAGCGGGTTGCCCTGGAGATGCAACTGGGGGAGAGGATTCCCCTGGAGCTCACCTTTACCGATTCAAACGGTGAACAGGTGCAACTTGCTGACCTGATTGACCGCCCGACGCTCATCGTACCGGTCTTTTACAATTGCCGCACTGTCTGCAACGTCCTGCTTGGCGGCCTGTCGTCAACCCTGCCAAAAATGCGCCTGACCCCCGGCAAGGATTACCAGGTCATCACCTTGAGCTTTGACCCGACTGAAACTGTCGCCATGGCGGCTCACAGCCAACGCACTTTTCTCACCGCAACGCGCACCGACTTCCCTCCGGAAGCCTGGCATTTTTTAACCGGAGAGCAGGAGAACATCCTCGAGCTGACGGACTCTGTCGGTTATTATTTTTATCAAGAGGGGGATGACTTTGTTCACCCCACCGCCGCCTTTATTGTCGCCGCCGATGGCACCATCGTCCGTTACCTGATCGGCCAATCGATCCCGCCGATTACCCTGACCATGGCAATCCTGGAAGCTGCGGAAGGTCGTATCAGCACCCCGATCAGCAAAGCACTGGAATTTTGTTTCACTTATGATGCCGAAAACCGCCGTTATGTCTTTAATCTCATGCGCGTCAGCGGGTCAGTTATCCTGTTGACCCTCGGCAGTTTTTTTCTGTTTCTGATCTTCAGCGGTAGAAAGAAAAAATCATGACAAAAACCCCCTTGAACAACACCGGCTTCTACAGTGAGAGCCCCCGTTCCGGCGTGCTGGGCTGGCTGCTCTCCACTGACCACAAACGCATCGGCATGATGTACCTCGGCTGTATCACCACCATGTTCATCGTCGCTGCCATGATCGGCCTGGCCATCCGTCTGCAGCTGTTCGCGCCCGGACAGCATATCATGACGGCCCAGACCTATAATGCCTCCTTCACGGTCCATGGCATTATTATGATCTTTCTGTTCATTATCCCGAGCATCCCGGCCGCCTTCGGCAATCTGCTGCTGCCGATTCAGATCGGCGCACGGGATGTTTCTTTTCCAAAGCTTAACCTGCTCTCCTGGTACCTGTATATCAGCGGCGCGATTCTGGCGGTTCTGGCTATTTTCACCGGCACCGGTGCCCCCGATACCGGCTGGACATTTTATGTCCCCTTCAGCACCCAGACCTCGACCAACGTCAGCCTCGCGGCTTTTGCCGCCTTTATGCTGGGTTTTTCGTCGATCCTGACCGGTATCAACTTTGTCACCACCATCCACCGTTTACGTGCTGAAGGGATGGGCTGGGGACGACTGCCCCTGTTTGTCTGGACCCTCTACGCCACCGCCTGGATTCAGGTATTAGCA
Organism: Deltaproteobacteria bacterium; assembly: GCA_018399135.1. GTDB lineage: Bacteria > Desulfobacterota > Desulfuromonadia > Desulfuromonadales > Geopsychrobacteraceae > Pelovirga. The sequence continues at coordinate 31,558 of JAGYPB010000033.1, forward strand.
ACGCCAATGCTCGGCATCACTTTGGTACTGGTGATCCTGGAACGCTTCTTCGGTGCAGGACTGTTTGATGTTGCCAGTGGTGGCGATCCGATTCTGTTTCAGCATCTGTTCTGGATTTACTCACACCCGGCAGTTTACATCATGATTCTTCCAGCGATGGGGGTCATCTCTGAAATCATCCCGACATTTTCCCGTAAACCGATATTCGGATACTGGGCCATGGCAATTTCGAGCCTGGCCATCGCCTTTGCCGGTTCACTGGTCTGGGCTCACCATATGTATGCCAGCGGCATGAGTGATTTTGCCATCCTGGTGTTTTCGCTGTTGACCTTCATCGTCGCCATCCCCAGTGCTATCAAAATATTCAACTGGGTCTCCACCCTCTACAAAGGCTCCATCGAACTGGCACCACCGATGCTCTATGCCCTGGCCTTCATTCTCCAATTTGCCATTGGTGGTCTTGGCGGATTGGCCTTAGGCGCAGCGGCGGCCGATATCCATCTACACGACACCACCTTTGTCGTCGGTCACTTCCACTACACCATGTTTGGTGGTACCGGTTTTGCCTTTTTTGGAGCACTACACTACTGGTTGCCAAAATTCACCGGACGCATGTACAACCACAAAATTGCCTTTATCGCCTGGGGACTGTTGTTCGTTGGTTTCAATGTCACCTACATGGCAATGCAGGCCGTCGGCATTCAGGGGATGCCACGCCGCTACTACGATTATCTCCCCGAATTTCACACCCTCAACATGGTCGCCACTTTGGGCTCCTGGGTACTTGCTGCCGGCCTGCTGCTGATGTTCGCTAATCTCCTTAAGGGCATGCTCAGCGGAAAAACGGT
>JAGYPB010000034.1 GCA_018399135.1 Deltaproteobacteria bacterium
AGGACTTTTTTTCCCAGACGCGCCAGGGCCACTGCCACATTGGAAACAACGGCCGTCTTACCGACCCCGCCTTTACCACTGGTAATGGAAAGCACACGGGTCGCAGGCATCTGCAATTCACTATCGGCAGTGTTCTGCCGGCCGCGCATTTGTCGCAAGGTTCCGGCCTGATCGGGGGTACTGCTCATCATACGGCTATCCTCCGTGTATCCTCTAAACGACCCATGACCAATTCGGCAACCAACTGCGGATCGGCAGACAACAGATCTTCCGGTACCTTTTGACCGTTCGTCAGACAGCAGATCGGCAGATTGGTCTTTAACGGCAGATTGATCAGACTGCCGCACTGGTCGGCTTCATCCAGTTTGGTAAAAATCAATCGGCTGATCGGCAATTTACTGAACGCATCAAAGCTCTTTTGTTGAAGATTGTCAGCGGTTGGCGCGGCGAGCACCAGACAGTTTTCGACGCCACTATGGGCTCCGAGGAAGCTGTTAAGCTCATCAATACGCTCACCATCTTTGGGGCTGCGCCCGGCGGTATCGATCAGAATCAGATCCTTGTCGCGATGGCGTCGGAAAGATTCCTGAAGCTGCTCAGGAGAAAACACTACATCCACCGGAATCCCCATGATTTCGCCGTAAACCTTGAGTTGTTCTACAGCAGCAATCCGATACGTATCGATGGTCACCAGGGCCACGCGGGCACCATTCTCGGTCATGGCTTGAGCCGCAAGCTTGGCGATGGTGGTGGTCTTACCAACACCGGTGGCACCGATGAGAGAGATCTTTTTTTGTGCTTGACCGGGCTGCCACAGCGCACCTTTAGACTGCACCAGGCTCGCCAGAGTGGTAGACAAAAATTTGCGTTGCTGATGCAGGTCAAGACGTTGCTGAGGGGTCATAAGCGCATTGGCATAGCCGGCAATGGTCGTGGCAGACCCAGCATCGATTCCGCGCTCCTGAAGCAGCGCTACCAGGGGATCGCAACCCACGCCTGTTGCCGCTGTCCTGAGTGGTGTTGGCGCCGGGCGTACCGGTGCTTTGCGGACCTCAACCGCCGGTGCAGGGGATTCTGCCACAGCGGAGTCATGTTGTACTTGTACTTGAGCCTGGGCCTGGGTCAGCTGGGTCATCAATTCCTTGAGTTGCTCAATTTCGGCCTTAAGTTGACTGATGCTCTGGGACTCAACCTGGGCGCGTAACTGCCGCAATTCTTCATTAAGACGCGGATCAACCGCCGGCTCTGCTGTTGCCAAGGGCTCAGGTGGGGCCGAGCGACGGCTGGAAAGACTGACAATTTCATCTTCCAGGGTTTCGACACGATTTGCAGGTAACACCGATCGGGGCGCAGTCGTCGGGCGCCCGTCACCATAACCGCCGCGTGCCGGAGTTGATGGACGTCTCATCGAGGGAGACTCGACAGCAGCAGTCACCTCGATGGTCTGGCGACCGAGAACGCCAAGCCCTTTTTTCCTCAACGTGCGGGTTGACAGGATCAGCGCCTCAGCACCAAGGGTGTCTTTTACCTGCTTGAGAGCTGCGGCCATGGTGTCTGCTTCAAATTTTTTAACCAGCATTGACGGTCACCGTTCCTACTGACCGCACCTTCAGATGAGGAGCGATCTCATTGTGGGAGATAATTGCCAGACCGGGCAGATAACGCTCAGTCAACCTTTTGACATGGAGTCGGATTGTTGGCGTACACAACAACACCGGATTAGCACCGGCAGCATTCTGCAATGCCTGGGTCAAACTGTTAATCAAAGCCTGAGCGAACCCCGGCTCCAATGCCAGGTAGGAGCCCTGTTCTGTGGTGTGCAGGGCGTCCTGGATGCGGGTTTCTACGTTACGATCGAAGGTCATTACTTCCAGTACCTCTCCGTTATGGCTGTAACTGCTACTGATGGAGCGAGCCATCGTAGCGCGAACATGTTCGGTCAGTTGATCTGGATCTTGCACAACCGGTGCCCAATCTGCCAGAGTTTCTAAAATAGTTCGTAAATCACGCACAGACACGCCTTCACGCAGCAGATTCTGCAGTACCCGCATGATCACTCCCAGGCTGAGCAGCCCCGGTACCAACTCTTCCACCAGCTTGGGATACTGCTGGGCAAGGTTATCGAGCAGGTTCTGGGTTTCCTGACGCCCAAGCAACTCATGGCTGTGGGTTTTTATGAGCTCACTCAAATGGGTGGCAACAACCGTGGTATTATCTACCACGGTATAGCCGGAGATCTGTGCCCGCTCTTTTTTATCTTCCGAAATCCAGATGGCCGGTAGCTTAAATGCCGGTTCGATCGTCTCAATTCCCTTCATCACCTCGGTTGCGGTACCGGGATTCATCGCCAGAAAATGACCGGGCAACAGTTCGCCACTACCGATTTTGACCCCTTTGAGGAGAAGCGCGTACTCGTTGGGTTTGAGCTGCAGGTTATCCTTGATATGCACCGGCGGCACAATAAACCCCATATCAAGGGTAAACTGACGACGAATCGATTTGATCCGCGGCAGCAGCTCGCCATTCTGCGCGGTATCAACCAGAGGAATTAAGCCGTAACCAACTTCCATCTCAAGCAGGTCGACAGAAAGCATCTGCTCGTAGTTTTCTTCTTCGATCTGTTTTGGCGGTGGCGCGTCGTCAATTTCCTGCTGTTCCAATTTCTCTGTATGGGTTTTTGACACCCTCCAGGCCACCAGACCGGTCAGGATCGACAGTAAAAAGAAAGGGATCTTCGGCAAGCCGGGAATCAGGGCAAAAATCAGCAGAATAGCTGACACCACCCACAGGGAACGGGGATTGACGCTGAATTGGCGCTTCATCTCGGTACCAAAATCTTCATCACCTGCTGTCCGTGTCACCATGATACCGGCTCCGGTAGCGATGATCAGAGCAGGGATCTGCCCGACCAGTCCGTCACCAACAGTGAGGATGGTGTAGTTGGCAGCGGCTTCGGCGACCGGCATTCCTTTTTGCATGACGCCGATAACAATACCGGCACCAATATTGATCAGGGTGATAATGATACCGGCGATGGCATCACCTTTAACAAACTTGCTGGCACCGTCCATCGCACCGTAAAAATCGGATTCTGAAGCAATCTCCTTGCGCCGCGCGCGCGCCTCGTCATCGTTAATCAACCCGGCGTTCAAATCGGCATCAATCGCCATCTGCTTACCCGGCATGGCATCGAGGGTAAAGCGTGCTGCTACTTCCGCGACGCGTCCGGCCCCCTTGGTAATGACCATGAAGTTGATCAGGACGAGGATGGCAAAGATAACGATACCGACCACATAGTTGCCACCGACCACAAACTGGCCGAAGGACTGGATAACGCTGCCGGCAGCACCCGGACCTTCATCTCCTCGCAGCAGAATCAAGCGGGTAGAAGCCACGTTGAGGGAGAGGCGAAACAGGGTGGTGACCAGCAACACACTGGGAAAAATAGCAAAATCCAGGGCGCGGGAGGTATAAAGGGCGGTAATAAGAATCAGCAGAGCAATAGTAATGTTCAATGACAAAAAGACGTCCAACATGATCGGTGGAACCGGCAGAATCATCAGCATCAGGATCAGCACCAGCCCGAAGGCAATTAATACATCGGTGCGAATGATCAGTCTGCGCCAATCGTTCATCGTTGCTGGTGTTGCCATTATCTGCTCCTTGGTACCTGAATATTGACACCCTTCAGTGTCAATATATCGGCACCGGGTCTCAACCCTGGTTTATGTAGATTTTCCCTATATTTTTTAACTACTTCTGGTTTTTCAGGCGATACACGTAGGCGAGAACTTCGGCCACGGCAGTGAACAGTTCTTCCGGAACCTGCTCGCCTATCTCCTGCTTGTACAAAGCCCGTGCCAGCGGCTTGTTTTCGATGACAGGAATTTTATGTTCGCGGGCGATTTCGCGAATTTTAAAAGCGATATGGTCAGCGCCCTTGGCAATAATCGTGGGCGCATCCATCGTTTCACGCTCGTAACTGATGGCAATGGAAAGGTGGGTCGGGTTGGTGATAACCACATCAGCTTTAGGTACTTCAGACATCATTCGGCGCCGCGCCTGCTGCATCTGCATCGAGCGAATGCGCGACTTGAGCAGTGCGGATCCCCCGGTCTGTTTGTGTTCCTCCTTGACCTCCTGCTTGGTCATTTTTATCTTCTGTTCCATTTCATACCGGGAAAAGAAATCGATACGGGCCAGCACAACATGATAGCGCAGTTTCGCCATCACCAGAAAAGCGATCTTGGCAAGAAACACCAGGTCTGCCCAACTCCATCCCCAGTGAAAGGGCGGTATCAAACCATTGGCTACGGTCAGGTAAGCGACATAGGCAATCAGAGACACCTTGGCCAGTGACTTGATGGGAGTTCGACCGCCGACCGTTTGGAGACAACTGGCCATCCCCTTAATCGGTCGAATTTACTGGATGTCCGGCTTGAACACTTTGGTGGAAAGAAGAGGCCAATCTGCATAAAGGAGGACAGGAAACCAACAAAGAGAGAAACGAAGAAAATCGGCCAGAGCAATTTACCAAGAACGCTGCCCAGCCCTAGCCAGGGAGGAACAACATCTGGAGCCGTTACTGTGTAACCGGAGCCTGAGGAGTGAAACCACATAAAGGTCTTCAAGGTTTGTCCAGAATGGATGAGCGTAAAAACCATAACAACAGCGACAAGGTGAACAGACCGGCGGTAGTAACCTCCTTACCTGGGCCACCTGCCCTTTTCACGAAAATCGTTGCGACGTTTTGCCGTTGCTGTTTCTGTTCTTCTGACCCGGAGTCTTCAGCCACTCTGTTCTCCCGGAAGCGGTCACTGCTATCACCTCGATCCAGCCCTCTCCCGGCAGTTTAATCTGTGCTGCTTTTTTGGCACGATCCCGCAAGAAAGCTAAACAAACGAACAGACGCAAGAATCGTTCCGAAGTGCGGCAAATTCACTCCTGAAGGATAGCGGCAAAGACCCCGAAGGTCAGCCCCATGATGATAAAGGAGATAGCAATTTTCAATGGAAAGGAGAGCATGAACACTTGGAGCGAGGAAAGATGCGGGGTCATGGAAACCAAGAACCAGGGAGAGATGAGATCAATGACGACCGAATCGGGGCAACCAGACGGACACTAAAATCAATGCATGATTGGACAGTTCGACCAGCATGGAATCGCCCCACCAGACAAATTAAGACCTCCCGGCGGCAGCATGGTAAATGAAGTAACAAGCGCCTCAAGAAAGAGGTGATGCACATTCAGAGAAAGAAACAGTAAAATGGCAAAGACACCCTGAAATTGGCGATTAAGGCGACTCGTCGCTGGGTGCTCGGATCAAACATGTTGGTCATGGCAAAGCCCATCTGATAGCCGACAATCGACCCGGCAAACCTGCCGCCATAAAGATCAACTGGGCAATAAACCGACCAACAGCCCAAAATCACCCTCCCGCCGCCACAATGATAGCCATATCAGGAATACTCAGGGGTGTGACGGGCAGAACATGCTGTACGACTGGATAGGTCAGCAGGGCAAACATCACCGACACAGACCGATGCGCATCTGCGGTGGAATCTGGCCACCACTGAACACGGAATGACCGCAAAATCGCGCTACCCGCGCCAGGCAGATGAGAAACCCTGAATCAGGGTCGTGGTAAAATCGGTAACTCCATCTGTTGCTCACATCAAGGGTGATATTGGGCAGGTGATTAAAAATAGAAATCAGAAATGCAGTTGTTTTCTGCAAAATCCATGGGGCAAAAATCAACAGGGAGACAAACAATTCCCGACGATCTTCGGGATAAAGGTCATGGTCTGTTCATTGATCGGGGTCGCTGCCTGAAAATACTGATGACTAAACTGATAGATAATGCCGCAATCAGCATCGGCGCAGCACACATGAGGGTCGTTTCGATGGCCTGGCGACCGATTTCAACAACAAATTCAGGTGTCATGGTTGATCCTTCATTTCATCAAGCTATGCCGTTTCAACCCGAAACTAGCCGCTTAAAACAAAGGAACTGATGACCAACGACCACCCATCCACCAGCACAAACAACAAGATTTTGAAGGGCAGCGATACGATAATCGGCGGCAACATCATCATCCCCATCGCCATCAGGATCGAGGCGACAATCATATCGATCATCAAAAAGGGCACAAACAACAAAAAACCCATTTGAAAGGCGCGTTTGAGCTCCGACAACATGAACGCCGGAATCAAGGTCAACATACCGATATCTTCCATGGTCTCGGGCTGCTCTGCTCTGGAAATATCGACGAGCAGTTGCAGATCCTTTTCGCCGACCTGGGAGAACATAAAACGGCGCATCGGTTCCAGAGCCAGAGGGATGGCGTCCTCCTGACTGATCTCCTCATTGAGATAGGGCTGCAGGGCTTCGTCATTTATCTGAGTGAATACTGGTGCCATGATAAAAAAAGTCAGAAACAGTGCTAAACCGACCACAATCTGGTTGGACGGTGCCTGCTGGGTCCCCATGGCCTGACGGACAAATGACAGAACGATGACAATCCGGGTAAAGGCTGTGGTCATCAACAGAATCGATGGTGCCACCGACAAGATTGTCAATAGAATCAGGATCTGCAGAGCGGTTGACACTTGCGCCGGTTCAGTCGCTTCACCGATCCCCAGGGTGATGGTCGGCAACCCCTGGGCTTGAGCTGTCACAGGCATAACCAGAACCAGCAGTAGCAGCACCATCCGCCACATCATGACTGCTTCTCCTGGGCTGCGTGCAGACTGTCGCTGAATCCCTTTTTCCCCGCTTCCAGACGACCAAGGTTCTCGATGCGATCATGGGTCATGCCCAGAAGAATTTCCTCGTCGCGGACCTTCACCACGCACAGAAATTTTCTCCCCCCCAGCGGACGCGTCTCAAGAATCTGGATGATTTCGCTTTTATTCTGCGGCAAAAAGCCAAAACCACGACGACTGGCGGCATAAAAAAGCAATAACAACCCAACAACGACTCCCAGTGCTGCCAGCATTTTCAGGCTGGCGGCGAACAAACTCGGCTCTTTTGCGACGGTCTCGGCTAACGCCAGGACGGGAGTGAGTAGAATCATCAGCACAATCACTGCAGGCATCAGCTTACCCCAGATTCTCTATGCGCTCGGATGGACTGACAACATCGGTCAGGCGCAAGCCGAACTTTTCATTGACCACCACCGCCTCACCACGCGCAATAAGTCGTGAATTAACATAGAGGTCGAGAGGCTCCCCGGCCAGTTTATCCAGTTCGATCATGGAGCCTTCCTGCAATTGCAGCAGATCACGAACCAGGATACGTGAGCGCCCAACTTCCACCGCAACTTCCAACGGGATATCAAGAAGCAGATCGATCCCCCGGTCTTTCATCGGACTGGGCGCAGGTGCTTTTTGGGTTTGATTGCCATCAGTACTCATTTTTCTCCTCCACCGGGAATACGTCCCGAAATACGTACCGCTTTTTTATTTCCCTGAACCCCCACCATCCCTAAGAACTTGGAGCGCTCTTCGATTGATACCTTGACCGGATTTTCCGGTTTAATACCCAGATCGATAATGTCCCCGACCTGAAAATTGAGGATATCCCGTACCCGCAGGGACAAAGACGCCAATCTGACTTCCACCCCAACTTCCATATTGTTGAGTTCATCGCAGACCAGCTGCTGCCAACGTGTACTCTGTAACGAACTGGCGGGAACCGCTTTTAATTTCTGTTTTTTCTGTAGCGGTTCCAGGGTCTGATGAGGAATGACCAGGGTGATGTGTCCCTCCAGATTTTCGATGGCGACCTTGAACTGGGAAACCGACACTCCAACCTCAAGACCAACAAAATTTAACAAGCGTAAATTGCTGACCACCTCGACCAGCTCGGTCTTAATCGCCTCAAGCTGAACGAATCCTTTATTTAACTCCGGGCAGGCAGAAACAATCACATCGCGCAGCACATTCAATTCAATAGCACTTAACGCACGCTCGGGAATCAACGCCTGCCCTTGGGAGTTGCCGCCAAGCACCATCTCCATCAGTGAGAAAGCCAGCTGCTCATCAAAAATCAGCAGCCCACCGCCGGTTAAGGGTTCAAGTTGCAACACCCCGATGGCACCCCGCCCAGAGAGTCGTTGCAGCAGCGCATCAAAGGACATGGATTCCAGCGCTTCAAGTTTGACATGGGCGGCACGCTGGAAGCGGGTGGATAAGGACATGGCGAAGTTACGGGCAAAACTGTCAAGGATCAGATCAAAATTGCGGAGCTTCCACCCTTCCGTTCCACTGCTACGGAAAAGATTACAGTTCTCTACCGATTTCGCAGCCGCTGGCCCAGCGTCATCTTCTGCGGCGATTTCGACGTCAACCTGCCCCTTGCGAACCGCCGAGAGCAGATCGGCAATTTCTTCTTTACTGAGGATCTTTTCCACAAGGTTGTCCTTTACTGAACAACAAAATCAGTAAAATAGATACGTTTTACCTTACCAACCAGCAACAGACTATTGATGCGGTTGAGCAGTTCCGCCCGCAGTTGCAGGCGACCCTGCAGGTCACTGAGCTCCGCGAAGGTTTTGTTGCCGATCAACAGCAGAATGGCATCCTTGATCTGCGGAATACGCTGATTGAGTTCAGCGGCAGTTTCCGGCGTATCAGCTTCGAGGGTAATGGCCGCTTTGAGGTAACGCACTTCCCCCTGGTCAAGAATATTAACGATAAAACTCTCGAGTTGTACCATCGGCCCGACCTCTTTGGCCTGACGTTCGAGTTCTGCCTGTTCCTGCTCAGGAGTCAGGGGTTTTTCTTCTTCACTATTCAAAAAGAAAAAGGCTCCGATCCCCGCACCAATCAGCAGAACCACAACGGCAGCAATGATCATCATCAGTTTCTTTTTGGAGCCGCCACCCGCTTCGGCTTTTTTTTCCGGTTCTTTTGCCATTGATTTTTCCTTCCACATTGATGCTATTTGCGATTATGCCAACCTAAATAATCTTAACAACCTGGTTTTTCTTTAAAAAGGTGCCTGATCCCGTGCATCAATCAAAAAGGGCAGCTCCTGCTGTGGATCTCCCTGACTTTCCAGGACGAATTCTACCCGCCGGTTCAAGGCGCGCTCACGGTCACTGATGTTGGGAAACAGTGGACGGTGCGATCCGTAGCCGGTGGCCGAGATACGTGTAAGCGGCAATAACTGATCGCTGACCATAAAGCGTAGGACTGAAACGGCACGAGTAACAGATAATTCCCAGTTCTGCATATCGTCTCCCGAATCATCGGTATGCCCCTCGATCTTCACATTAAGCGGTAAAGGGCGTACCAATTCAGCCACCTTGCGCAGTACCGGATCGGCATCCGGGTTCAGGGTCGACTGCCCTGAAGCAAATAGTATCGCCTCATCGACGCGCAGAACCACAGCGCCGCGGTCTTTAACCAATTCAATTTTGCGATCAAGCTTGAGTTCACGTAATTGAGTGCGCAAGCGCTGGTAAACCCGCGCATTAAAGTCGTCATCCATAGGAACATGAGACACAATTTGCGGCGGAGCAACTTCCGTTCGGGTACTGCTGGCGAGAATACCGACACCAAAGGCATCTGACAGAGAGCCGGCGGCCTGGGTAAATTTCACCTGATCAAGGGTGGCCATAGACAGCAACAAGACAAAAAATGTCAACAGCAGGGTCATCATATCGCTGAATGTGACCATCCACAGGGGCGCCCCCGCCATCGGTTTTTTTGGTTTTTTAGCCATCGTTTAACTCACTTAGCCAAAGTTGCTCTGACGCTCTTTAGGTGAGACAAAAGCGTGCAGTCGCTGCTCCATCAAACGTGGATTTTCTCCCTCAAGAATCGCCTTCATCCCCTCGGTGACCAGGGTCTTGTTGAGCACTTCGCTGGCCGATCGGAGTTTTAGCTTGCCCGCAATAGGAATCGCAATGACATTGGCGATAATCGCCCCATAAAAGGTGGTTAAGAGTGCAACTGCCATCGCCGGGCCGATGGTGGAGGGATCATCCATGGTCTGCAGCATCTGTACCAGGCCGATCAGGGTACCGATCATCCCCATCGCTGGTGAATAAGCGCCAAAGGTGGAAAAAATCTCCGCGCCCTTGTCGTGACGCTCCATGACATATTCGATTTCGCGCTCGAGCATCTCTTTCAGGGCTTCCGGCTCCTGGCCGTCAACTGCCATCTGCAACCCTTTAAGAAAAAATTCGTCATCAATCTCATTCATCACCGACTGTAACGACAAGATCCCTTCTTTACGCGCCTTGCCGGCATACGTAATCAGCCGCGAAATAGTATCAGTCGGCGCGTGGGTTTTATGCATGAAGGCTTTACTGGCCACCTTAATTGCACCCAGGATATCGCCAAAGGGAAAGTGAACCAGGACGGTACCCAGGGTTCCACCGATAACAATCGTCAGGGCGGCAATGTCGATAAAAATCAACAGGGAGCTGCCCTGCATGATGGCAGAAACCATGAGACCGAAAGCGGCAATCAAGCCGACAATTGTTGCCAGATCCATAGATATCCTCGAAGTGGCGTGGTCGTAAAAAGATCGATACGGGCATTTAAACGATAATCGATCTATCGATATCAACAAATAACAACGGACAGTTGTTCATTCAAGCAGAGATCGTGCCATTATGGGGAAAAAAATCAACCCTATGCATATCTCTATAATTTCAATAGGTTAATATGCGTGTCCGGAACAGGAAAAAATAAAAAAGGTGCCGCCGGGACAGATTCCGGCGGCACCTTTTGCCTGAGTCAGAATTTTGACCGGCGCATTTAACGCTTCAGGTTAATAACTTCGGCCAGCATTTCGTCCGTGGTGGTGATAGTTTTCGAGTTGGCCGAGAACCCCCGCTGGGTGGTGATCATCTTGACAAACTCGGCGGCCAGGTCAACGTTGGACAACTCCAGGGCATTGGTAAAGATATTACCCACCCCGGAACCCACAGTACCGATCACCGGCACCCCCGACGAGGTGCTCTGAGAGTACATGTTGTTACCAATTTTATCCAGCGCATTGGGGTTGGTAAATTTCGCCAGCGCCATCTGCATCAGTTTACGCGGAGCGCCATTGGAGAAGTTACCAACAATGAAGCCTTCCGCATCAATGCTCAATTTCACCAGGGTACCAGTACCAAATCCATCCTGCTCCTGCGACACCACCACCGAGGGGCTGGCATACTGGGTGGTCTGCATGTCGATGGCGACAGATTGGGTGTCAACTGCACCATTTAACCAGGGAAGATTACCGGCAGGGACTGTTGCAGTCGGTCTGGGGAATATCGGGTCACTGCTTGTATCACCTGTAACAGTATAAAGATCATTTCCATCAATAAGGATAAGATTTCCACTGGCATCAAATTCAAGGGTACCAGTGCCGACAGTGGTTAGTTCTCCAGCCGTCCCGCCTGTCAACTCTCCACCATCAACAACCGCATTCCAATCCCAATTTTGATCAGAGGTCTTAGTAAAGTAGGTGGTCATCAGATGGGTACTGCCGAGACTGTCAAACACTTGAATCGATGTCGCATAATTGGATGTCCCAGAAGGGTCAAGGGGGTCGAACCCTGCGGTGATCGTCGGCGCGTCAGAATTCAGGTTGGTGTTGAGATTAACATTGGCGGTTGGGCCAGACTGGGTGAAGGAGTTGGTATTAACAAAGATCGGGGCCAGATCACCGACGGTATTGCCGTTGGTGTCGAGGTCATAGCCCATGACGTTGTAACCTTCGGATTGACCAGAAAGCCACCGGCATCGAAGGGAATGCTCCGGGCACGGTATAATTATTACCGGTGCCACCCGTGGTCGGGTCACTGACAATAAAAAAGCCGGAACCTTCAACAGCCAGGTCGGTATTGGTTTCGGTGTTTTCAAAAGTGCCCGGCTGAAAATGCGTCAACGATAGACAGCCCAAATCCCCGCGGCCAACCTGGGAGGCGCCGCCGGAACCGGAAATCTGGCTGGAGAGCAGGTCACCAAAAATGGCCCGGCTTGCTTTGAAGCCAACGGTGTTGGCGTTGGCGGGATGTTGTTACCGATAACGCTCATGGCGCTGGCGTTGGCGTTAAGGCCACTGACACCACTGTAAAGTGAACTTGATACTCCCATGACGTGAACTCCTTGCTGCTGAAAGCCGCGTCCGTCGGTCGGCGACTTGCGCAACTTCCTCTGTTGGAGTACCGGTTCGGTGGGTTTTGAAGACAATGTACTGTCGATATGAGTAAATACGTTGTTTTTCAGTTGATCCTTGCTCACGACCGTCACCACGGTGTCATTTTTCACATCGGACCACCAGGGTTAAATATCAAGCATCACCAGGATTCGCGTCCCCCTTGATGTTGACTTCCGTCGACAGCCGATTCCAGTCGCTGCAATTGCTGAGGGGCTAAAAGTAATGCCCCGACTTTGCATGCGTTCGCCGGCATGACGCGAGAACTATGGCCTTGCGGCTCCATTTGTTGCGCAACAGCGCATCAAAGTTGGTACTGGCTGTTGGCACGCGATCAGGCGTTTGCTCGCCGGCGCTCCGCCCGGAAATACCGGTTGCGAAAGATGTTAATGGCATCGGTCATCAGTTGCCTCCAGCCTGGGCGATATTCCCCAGCGCAAAAGCCGCCGCTGCTGGTATCAAGTTAAATGTGCTGCCGCTTAAATCGACAGATCTGACCCCGCCCTTTGATCAGGCTCTTGCTGTCGATGCACTTTCTATCGGCATCCATGGCATGAACGGATTAGAATAATCACCTGAACCAGCGGCATGCCGGAATCGGTGCGCCATCCCAGTCAACAAAATATTGATCAATCGTTTCACGGGCGGTACGGTGGGTCAGGCACTGCCATCGATTCTGCACATAGAGGGTGACCTTGTCGGCCGGCGTATCCAGCCGGTAACTCCAGCTGCATCGATTCACCATTAAATGTGAACCCTGACCCTTCGGCGACCACATCCTGACCGATCAGATTCTAAAGCTGACATTTTTTCCATCTCGCCACCATGAAAATTTCAGTTGTTTGAGATTTTTGTTGGCATTTAGTCAGCTGCCTGAGCTGGACCAAACTGCGCCAACCGGGAGGTAAACCTGTAGGATCCGCCGGATTTAACGGATCCTGATGTTAGTAATTGGGCAACCAGAAGCTTGAGAAAGTCCTCCTTGCCCATGGAGACATCCTTTCCATATTGGTCAAGGGCGGAGCCTGGTCTGCGATGGCTGAGCTGATTGTTGTCATAATACGATGACCTAAAAATCAGGGGTTATAGCGTTAAACATGGAGGCTGATTCCTCGACCACCATTCTGGGTCAAATGAGCCAGGGGGATGGCTTGATCTTCCTGCAACTCTTGTTCTTCTTTATCGCGCTTGCCGTGTGCTGACTGCTCAGCCCATGACGCTTCTGTGCCAGATCTTCTCGGCCTGTCCCTGCTGCTGATTCTGACGGGGATCACTACTGACCTGAAAATGGTCAGATTTTCAACCCCTTGTGTTCCGCCAGGGCGCTTCGCAGCTGCCCGAGATTACGCTCAAGCACTTCCTGAACCTGCTGGGTCTGGGCATGCAGATTGGCCCGAACCTTGTCACCTTCCACCATCAACTCGATGCGCAAAGCCCCAAGCTCAGCCGGGTGCAAACGCAGAACCATGCGTCCCATATCACCCTTATTGCTACCGGACAGATGGGTGACGACCTGGTCAAAGATCTGACTGTCGGCAACCTGCTGACTAGCGGCAAAGGGCGCAGCCGCTGCTGCTGCTGGTGCCAAGATAGATTGTGCTACTACGGCGACCGGCGCGGGTTGAGCGTGGAGAAGATGATGCTGCGGCACTATACCGTCAGCTACCTGTTTGGCATTCATAGCCGTCTGTGCCAAGGGACCTTGAGACCCGGATTTGTCGGCGACCTTGGCAAAGAACACCTCAGCAGGTTCCTGTGTTGATGGTTGATTGATCAGTGGTTGCTGCACCTGCTGTGGCTGTTGCGCCTGCTGAGCTTGCTGTGCTTGCTGTAAGTGGCGCCCACTTTCTACTATCGGTGTCTGACCGGTTTGTGACTGTCGGGGTTTGAGCAGCTCGCTGAAGCGTGCCTCGAGGGGGGAGTCGGATGACTCCTTGCGGCCCGCCATTTCAGTACCGCGAACACCGGCGGCTGCCATCTGCATTCCCTTGGCTTCACCTTCTACCTTGGCTGGAACAGCGTTGTTGCCGGCTTCCGCCAGGGTGGTGCGCAGTTGCGCCAGGCGCTCGCGAACTTGCTCGATCTTTTGTGCGGCCACCAGTTGTCCGGGCGGCAATTCAGCACTGATCTCCCTACCGGAAGGATTCCGGGTCTGCTGCTGATGTAGCTGCTCCTGATACTGACTGAACCAGGCAATCAGCTCTTCCACCTTCTGTTCCAGGGGTAGATTCTGCTGTTCGGGCAGCAACTCCTGTTCGCTGTTCTGTTCTGCCACCGCCACCTGATTGTGAAACTGCCACTCGGGCAGAACTTCTTCAACCAGATCGACCAGTTGTTGCAGTTTAGCGTGATCCATTGAGTTCGGAACCATTCCTTGCTCAAGCAGCAGCGTCAAACCATCCAGCATTTCTACGTCCATCTGTTCCAGCATTTCTGCGTCCATCTGTTCCAGCAGATTCTGTTGCTCCGGTGGCAGGTCAAGCAGTTGACCGGCATCGCTGCCTAACAACTCGGCAAAACGATTCAGCAACACACCTTTCCCCGGAAGTCCTGACAAGCCGGACTGCTCCAGCCCTGAGGTCTGATAAACCACCTCCTGCTCTTGTTGCGCCATGGCCTGGCCAAAAAGCCGGCCTTGTCCTGCTGCCGTTTTTCCACCGGACGGGGTATTGCCCATTTGCGGGGCAGGCGCAATCGTCATCGCTGCATTCATCATCGCTGTTTCACCTCCTTTCCTTGTTGATTATTTGCGGGATTAATTTCCCGCAGCACCATCTACCGATAAATCGGTAAAAGCCTTACTCAGTTTAATCGCCGTTTCGGCGTTGAGGCGTTCCATAATCTGCCCGGCGGTTTTTTTCTTGATTCCAAGGAGCAGATTGACCGCCATCCCGGTTTCCAGTTCACTGATCAGAACTGCGGCCTGTTGTGGATTCATGCGTTCATAGATCATGCTTAATTCTTCGATTCTGGCATTCTCTTTTTCATCACGCTGATCAAGGAGTTCGTTCAATTCGGTGCGCAAGCGCTGCATAGCGGCGATTTTCTTATCGACTTCAGCTTCCAGGGTCTTTAGCTCCAATTCACGCCCTTGCAACTGTTCTTCCCGCGCACCAAGACGTTCGGCACGTTCCTTGACGTCAGCAAGGATGCGGCGCTCCTCGACTGACGAAAACTGTTCATCGCCGGTGAGCGAAAATAACGGTGTATGCAACAGCAAAAGACTGCTTATAGCGAATGTGAATACAATCCAGAGACGTTTTTTCATGGCGTAGGCCCCTTCTTTCGCAAACTTATTTCATCGAGCTGGATCCGCTCTTTGCGCTCCTGTTCGCGACGAAATTCTGTTTCCTGACGTTCTTTAAGCTTGTCCATCACTTGCCGGTCACGCGCAGTTTGAAGCAACGTCGCGCGCTGTTTGATGATGTTTTTTTCCAACCGTGCAAGCCGTTCCTGCAACTCATTGCTGCGGCACCGACAATGATGAATACGGCTTTCGTAAATATCGATCTCGGCAATGCTCAGACCCTCCTCCTGGCGTTGTTTAAGCGCGTGATCCTGGTTCATCAACTCCTGCTGCTGGGAGGCAATGGCAGCGATCAATTCCTGCTGCTCCTGCTGGCTTAACACCAGGGACTGTTGCGCCTGTTCCTCGAGGATTGTGCGGTAATTAAGAACCGACTGGAGTTTGAACTTTTTTACCATGAATTAACCTTCCCGCGGCGCTTTACGACGATCAAGAACCAGAGCATTCATTTCTTCGATGGTTGTTCCCAGATCAAAGGACGCGTCCATTTCCTGGCGCAAAAAGTCGTTCACTGCATCAATCCGACTGATGGCATAATCGATCTTTTTGTTACTCCCTTCGGCGTAAGCCCCAATGTTAATCAGGTCTTCCGCCTCTTTGTGTACGGCCATAATTTCACGGATATTACCGGCAAGTTGCAGATGCTCCTTGCTGACGATATCGCGCATCACCCGACTCGCCGAAGTCAGAACATCAATAGCGGGAAAGTGATTACGCGCCGCCAGATCGCGGGACAGGACAATATGTCCATCAAGGATAGCGCGTACCGCATCGGCCACCGGCTCATTCATGTCATCACCTTCCACCAGTACGGTATAAAGGCCGGTAATGCTGCCTTTGTTCTTGAAGTTGCCGGCACGTTCGAGCAGTTTCGGCAGAGTCGCAAATACCGACGGCGTATAACCTTTGGTCGTCGGCGGTTCGCCAATAGCCAGGCCTACTTCGCGCATGGCCATGGCAAAACGCGTGACGGAATCCATCAGCAGCAGGACATTTTTACCCTGAGCGCAGAAATACTCGGCGATGGTCGTTGCCACAAAAGCACCGCGCATGCGCAGTAGTGGCGATTGGTCGGAGGTTGCCGTCACCACGACCGAACGCGCCAGTCCTTCCGGACCCAGATCGCGCTCAATAAATTCCCGTACCTCACGGCCACGTTCACCAATCAAGGCAATGACATTGACATCGGCCTTGGTGTGTTTGGCGAGCATGCCCAACAACACGCTCTTGCCCACCCCGGAACCGGCCATAATCCCCATGCGCTGACCGGTACCACAGGTTAATATAGAATTGATCGCTCGCACTCCGAGATCAAGGGGCACAACAATCGGTTTGCGCGCCATCGGACTGGACGGCAGGGCGTAAAGGGGGCATTCATCCACACAGGGTTCCAGTGGCATTTCATCCAGAGGACGACCAAGGGCATCCAGCACCCGACCAAGGAGTTGTTCGCCGACTGCGAGGGTGGCGCTGCTGCGCACTACCCGGATCAGACTACCAGGGCCTAAACCCCGCAACTCCCCCAGAGGCATCAACAATGCACGGGAATCACGGAAACCAACCACTTCCGCCGGAACCGCCGGGCCACCATCGTTGGGCAACAATTCACATAAGGTACCGACGGTCGCTGTCGGGCAATAACCTTCAACCACAAGGCCGACAATCTGAATGACCTTGCCACTGACCTTGTAAGGGTTGACGGCTTTGACCCGTTGCACCAGATCGATCATGAGGCTCCTGTCATTGTTTCCTGAAGGGCTTGCCGAATGGCCTCAAGCTGGGTTTCCAGGGTGGCGTCCACTTCACCAAGATCCGACTCAATCTTACAACCGCCGGCAGTAACCGCAGAGTCAGCCTCGATCATCAGGTTCTTTAAGCCGCTGATGCTGGACAGAAACAAGGGTTTGTGTTCGTTGACGGCAGCCAGGTCCTCCGGATTGACCTTGATACGGTAATGATCTGCGCGCACCGACGCCCTCAGTGCCTCGGCAATCACCTCATTGATGATGTCGGTGTGAACGCTGACCTCACGCCTGATAATCTGTTCAGCAATAACCATTACCAGACGCAACATGTCTTCGCGGCTGTTCTGTGCCATCTGCTGTCGTAACTGATCAACGTGCTTCAGAGCCGCGGCCAGTGCCTTGGCGGATGATTCCAGCCTGGTTGCCGTTACACTCATGGCGTCCCGCTGGCCACGTGCGTAGGCCTGGTCAATATCTTTTTTGGTCACCGCGGCCGCAGCCGGTGACGCAACCGAACCGCCGGCTGACGCGTTAGCTTTCGGCTGATCAACAACAAAGGCATGAGCCGCTGAGGTAATTGTGCCGCCCTCACCAAAAGAGCTGAAATGAAACTCTCTGACGTCAGACGTTTCTGTTTCACGATAGATTCTAGACAAGCTCATCGCCACCACCACCTCGGCCAGGGATAACAACTGTGCCCTCTTCTTCAAGTTTCAGGGCCACTTTGACAACTTCCATCTGCATGGTTTCAACCTCAGACAGCTTGCGCGGCCCCATGGCCTCGAGGTCTTCCATAATCATATCGGCAGCACGTTGAGAGATATTGGAAAAAATCTTCTCTTTTACCGTATCGCTGGCTGTTTTCAGTGCCAGGGTCAGCATATCGGTGCTGACCTCACGCAATATCGCCTGCATACCACGACCATCGATGGCAATCAGATCCTCAAAGGTGAACATTCGCCGACGGATTTCTTCGGCCATTTCCGGATCAGTCGCTTCAATACTGGTGAGAATATATTGATCTGCACCCTTTTCCATCTTGCCAAGAATTTCGACAACCTTCTCAATCCCCCCAACCTGCTTGTGATCATGACCGACGACCACACCGACCTCACGTTGCAGAGCGGCCTCAATCTGATTGATCACCTCCGGTGAAACATTGTCGATCTTGCCGATGCGATACACCACTTCACCACGCAGATCCTCTGGTAATTCCGCAAGAATCTTGCTGGCATGATCATCACGCTGGGTCGACAGAATCAGGGCGATGGTCTGGGGATGTTCATTTTCCAGCAAACCGGCGACCATGCGCGGGTGCATCTTCGAGATAGTTTCCAGCGGCCGGCCTTCGATCCCGGCAGAGACCTGATCAAGTAGCTGCTGAGCTCTGTCACTATCAGCACCGCCTAAAATCGCGTGCTTGGCGAATTCTTCACCACGGATATAGACACCGATGTCGTTATTACGTGCATTTTTGTATTCTTCGAGAATTTCGCGTGCCAAAGAGGGTTCAACGTGTTCGATCTCCATCATACAGCGACTGATTTCGCGTACCTCGGCATCATCCAGCGCTTCAAAAATTCGTGCTGTAGCTTCTTCGCCCAGACACAACAGGAGCAATGCTGCTTTTTTGGCACCTGACAGATGTTTAGCTTTTTTCACTGATTAGTCTCCTTGCAAAAGCATCAATCCTTACCTGTCAGGATTCTGCAGGTTCCTGGTGTAACCAGTTTTTCACTACCTGAACCGGAAACATATCTCCGCCCAATACCTCCTGACGGATTTGCGCCAGTGGATCACCAGGCCCGCCAAGCAGTGGTGTCGATGACTGGCCGCGCAATTCGTTTTCAAGCTCTTCGACGGTTTTCATCGGCTCGGTCTGCTCACCGGTGCTACGCAAGGTGCGAACCAGCGGGCGCAGGAAAATCAGATAAACCATCAGAGCGGCAATCGCCAGCAGCGCATAACGGATCAGCGGCAACAGAGGATAGACACGATCGACGAGTGATGGTTCTGGCAGAGTCATATCACCAAAGGTGCTTTCAAAGGGCATGGAAACAACGGAAATCAGATCGCCACGGCCATCATTGATCCCTAAAGCGGTGCGGACCATCTGCTCGATCTCGTCAATTTCTGCAACGCTGCGCGGGGTTGTCACCGGTGCTTCGCCATCAGCGCCAGGGGCCACCCGATCTGCCACCAGCACGGAGACCGACAGATTCTGCACAGCGCCCACCGACTGAACGGTTGTGCTGACGACCTTGCTTAATTCATAGTTGACGGTTTCTTCAGTGCGGCTCGAAGGGATGTTGGTCACCGCTCCAGCCCCTCCCTCTTCCAGGTTGGCAACAACACCGGGAACACCACCGGCAATCTGGCGACCACCCTCTTCGTTCATGGTCTGCTCGCTGACAACCACTGTGCCGCGCGGATCGTAAGCTTCTTCAACCCGCTCACGCTGGTCATAATCGATCGTCGCATTCACTTTAACCAGAGCATTGCCCACCCCAAGAGCGCGCTCCAGCAGGGTCTGGGCGCGATGCTCCAGTCGACTTTCTATCGTTTGCTGATAGCTCAACATCCCCGGGGTCATGGGCCCGGGCATTTCATCGTTGCGGTTATTGGACAGGGTGCGGCCACTGGAATCAACAACTGTGACGTATTCCGGGTCGAGTCCTTCTACGCTGCCAGATACCAGATGGACGATCCCCTGTACCTGAGCTTCCCGCAAGGTTCGACCGGCGGCCAATTTGACGATAACCGAAGCAGTAGCAGGTTGCTGCTGTTCACGGAACAGACGTTTTTCCGGCAGGGCAAGGTGGATTCGCGCCGCTTCCACCGGCGCCAGGGAGGTGATGGTGCGGGTCAGTTCTCCCTGCAGGGCGCGGCGGTAATTGACCTTCTGGGTGAAATCGGTCATGCCGAAGCTCTGTTTGTCAAAAATTTCAAAACCGACACCGGCGTCAGCCAGACCGGAACCGGCCAGCTCAAGACGGGCCTCGTAAACCTGATCGGCAGGGATCATGATCATGCTGCCGTTACCTTCAAGGCGATAAGGAATTTTGCGATCTTTCAGCCATTGCACGACCTCGGCCGCATCGCGGCTGGGAAGGTTGGCAAACAGCAGACTGTAATCGGCAACTCGCGCCTGCATGATAATCAGGCCAAATAGCAACATGCATACCGCAGCAACGCCGACCAGACTGAGCTTACGCGCCATGGACCAGGCGGCAATCACATCGATGAAGGTTTTCTTATTGTTTCTACTGGCGGTGGCGCCGCTATCACTGGTGCCGATCAAAGCCGGTTTATCCTCAGCCATCGACTTGCTCCTTTTTCACTTGTACTTTACAAAACAATGAGCTCGTTGCTCCTTACCACTACCCACTACCTAAACAACCTACACCTGCATCCGCATCACTTCCTGATAAGCCTCAACCGCCTTATTGCGCACCTGAACCATCATGCGTAACGAAATATCTGCCTCTTCCAGACGGATCATCGCTTCATGAAGGTTTTTGGTATCCCCGGCGACAATATTTTCAGCAGCGCGGTCGGCCGTTATCTGCGCCTGATTGACCCCGGCAATAGAAGTTTTCAGTGCTTCGGCAAACTTGTCACCAATCTGTTGGGCCGGTGCGGTTCGTGGTTGCGCGAGACTTTTGAGTTGGGTTGCTAGAGTGACATCCGTAATATTTTTCATCATTCACCTCAACGTCCGATATCCAGGGCTTTAAGAGCCATTCTTTTTGCAGCCTTTACCACGGTGACATTGGCTTCATAGGCGCGCGATGCTGACATCATGTCAGCCGTTTCCTCAACCAGACTGATGTCGGGCATAGCCACCGTGCCGTTTTCGTCTGCATCCGGGTGGGACGGGTCATACACCAGCCGGGGCGGTCGATCACTGGCCTGAACGTGAGACACACGCACCGCGTGAGCAGCATCGCGCATACGACTATCGAGGGTACCGGCAAAGTCCTGCTGGGTACTCTGAAACACCACCTCACGCTTACGATAGGGGCCACCATCCGGGGTTCGGGTGGTTTCAATATTGGCTAAATTTGAACTGATAGCGTTGAGCCGGGTGCGTTGTGCTTTCAGTGCCGATGAACTGATTTGCATACTGCTGAACAGATCCATAAAACCTCCTTAGCACCTTATCGACCATCCGATACGGCGTACTTGAGCATCGTCAACTTCTTCTTCAAAATTTGGGTGCCGGCTTCATAGAGAAGCTGGTTTTCCGCCAAAGAGAACATCTCTTCAGCAAGGGACACGGTATTGCCATCACCCATGCCACTGGTATCAACATCACGCTCAATGCGTCCCTGAATCTGATTAAGACTGGCCCCATTGACCGGCAGGTGGCGGGCGTGTGTCGGCTTGGTGCTCATTTCCGGGCGTTTGAGCGCCTGTTGCAGATCGTCCTCAAAACTCAGCTTGCGCGCGCTGTAACCCGGGGTATCGACGTTGGCCATGTTGCCCGCAATCACCTGCTGGTTCCGGGCACGCAGATCGAGACTCTTTTCAAGAACTGCAAGGGTACGATCAGTTATTTTCATGGGTCACTCCTGACTGTTTTTTGACACTTGACGCTAAAAGTTTCAACGTTCCAGCTGTATGAGCAAATCCCGAGCCAACTTTCCCCAGGCACTGTTGGCGTCATCGCGAATCAGGTTTTGCAGCTGTTTCAATGCTTCTGGACGCTGACCTTGCTGGAGCAATATCTGGGCACTGCGGTAGCGCGACTGGGAAGCAAAATCAGCATCATCGACCAACCCTTGATACAGTCGTAATGATGCAGAAACCTCGCCCAGCCGATAATACGACTCGGCTAACCTGGTCTGTTCACGCGCTAACAGCGGCTGCACCACAACGACCCGTTCGAGGGAACTAACGACCTCTGCAAAGTCATCCTGTTGCCAATGAATAGCGGCAGCACGCAGGTTAGCTTCCGGAGAATCCGGGCGGTCACGGCGCTGAAGCCATTCACGAATCTCAGTGTCCTGTCCCTGACGCTCAAGGCTGTCGATCAACAGCACAAACAGTGTACCGGCATCATCTCCGTCAGGGTATTGACTTAAATACTGACGGGCATAGTCTCCAGCCGCGAGATACTGATCACGTTGCATAAAGCTTTGCGCCAGCGGTAAAAAAACTTCCTTTTGATCGGCGCTGCCGGCGCTCTGATCAAAAAGGTAGAGGAGCACCCGTGACGAACGTTCATAGAGGCCAAGACGATCAAATGCACGCACCAGATTGTGGAGAAACTCCCGGTCATAACCACTGGCCAGCAATAACTCACGGTTCTGCTCCACCAGCACCACCGCCTGCAGATCGTCTCCCTGATCAAGAAACTGTTCAACGACAATCGGCAACTGGCGGCCTAGCAGGATGTCGGCCTCGCGCCGTAACGGTGAGTTGGCAAAATCACGCCGGAAAGTCATCAGACGACTGACACTTGTTTGATGTTCCGCTGCCAGGAACAGGACCAGAATTTCTTTGAAAAATGCCTCTTCACGCAAGTTGCGGAGCTCCGAACGCTGCCCGATAGCCTCATATTCACTGGCCATGGAAGCAATGGTTGCCTCTTGCGCATTCATCACTCTGATATCGAGCAAACGTAAGGCAGCGCGATCTCCTCCCTCGCTAAGTGGGTAGTCCTGGGTTGTACGTTCTAACCCGATCCACCCCCAGTCCGGATCACCTGCCTGATAGACAGCGGCTGCGGCAGCATAATGGATCATATCGGCGCCTGGTTCATTACTAAAGGCCAAGGCCAGGGGCTTATAGAGGCGGCCGGACAATTCAAAATCCTGGCGCTGGAAGGCCAAATGGGCACCGCGCTGACAGGAAGAGAAGTAAAATTCACACAGTAATGATTCGTCAGCAAGTTCACGGTAAGCTTTCAGAGCGAGATCTCGATCACCCAGCCCGGCCAGAGCATCGGCCCGTCGAATCCGACGCGGTGTATCCAAATGATCAGGCCAAACCAGGGCCTCCTCATCGCTCAGCAGCTCAAGCGCCAGCTGGTGCTGTGACGCAGCCAATGCTGCTTCTGCTTGGAGCAGACGTGTTGATGCTGCCAAAGGGTGATCTACTGCCAGGGTCGCCAGACTGATTTGGAGATGAAGCAGGGCACCGATGGCGTTGTCGCGTGCAGCCTCTCCCCAGGCTGTCAAATAATCGACACGAATCTGCTGATCTGTGGTCAGCCCTTTCAGCGCACCTAAACGCGCCAGTCCGGCGGCATAGGAACCGCTACGCAAATAGGCATCAGCCATCAGCAGATCACGTTGCCGTCGTTCTTTATCGCCCAAACCCTGGAGCGCCATCCCGCTCTGGAGAAGGCTTAAAAACATCCCTTCGTCTGCCATTTGCTGCAATGGCAGCAACGCACTATCAGTATCTGTAATGGCATCCAGAAGGGGTGGTGGCGTCAAACGCTGGTGAACGCGGATGTTCCAGTCACTGCGGTAATCGCGGAAAAATCCCAGCCAGTTATCATCCCAGGGTGATTTCTGTTGCAAGCGCAGGGCGGCAGGCCCACCACGGCGGGGAGGGACATCGGTAATACTAAAAGCAATACCCGGCCGAACCGCATCATTACCTACCCATTCGATATCCATCACAATCCGCGCGGGATTCTCTAGTGTCTCAGCGCTCACACGATGGGGAGTTCGACGCATCAACAAGGATACCACCAGATCGTTATGACGACGGATCAGGGTCATCCGTACGACAGTACCGTCCTCAGGCAGAGTGCGCAGGGTCGAATCAGAAGTAGCATCTTGAAGCAACAGGTCAATGCGCTGCCCCGATGAATCAACGCTGAAGTCCGTTTGTTGCGACATCATGATGGTCACTCTGGTACGACTTGGATCTTCCTGCTTCTGAATTCCAGTAACTGTTGTTGCGGCTTTGGCCGGTAATGCCAGACTTAAGAAAAACAACAACAGAAACAGGCCAACGCCAATAATTTTTTTCCAGGTCAACAATGGGGTCATGCGTTCCTCCAGCAATGCGCAGAGCTCGTCACGAGTTAACAAAGGCGAGAATCATGCCAACCTTGAAAAGACAACTATAAGATCCTGTTTTAATTGTTTTTTTGTTTTACCAGGGAAGTTTTTTCAGATCTTGAAATCAGCGACCGAAACAGGAGTCAGTTTTTTGACAATCGGCATTTTACTCATCAGCTAACCATGCGGCAGAGCTTGATTGCACCGATGTGACGCTCCTGTTAAAGTAGCGAACAATGATGGCGTCGCAACAATTCACCAACTGCTGCGTTGCTGCCATTGTCTCACTGCTTCGACGTACGTAAGTACGCCTCATTGCTCAACAATGGCGCTCCTTGCATTTGGCGCTTTTTGCTTAGCCATCCAACCTGATGCTTTTTTGCGAAAGCATCAACAATGATTGCTGGAGACTTTGGCACAAAGGATGAAATCCATGAAATTTTTCTGCAGCAAAGACTGCCCTGATCTCTGTGGTATGGAAATCCACAATGAAGAAAGTATGATCAGCTACCGAGCGGAACCGCAGGCATGGACGTCCCCGGCTTTGTCTGCGCAAAATTCAAGGACTTCGCGACACGGAGATCAACAACGGTCTACTGTCATGGCAAAAATGAGAAGGAAACCTTATGAATATCCTGGAACTGGGCCGGTGCTCTGAAGGCCTTTGGCCAAATGGCTTAAAACTTTTCGAAATAAAAACATTCTCTATCTGCGGGGCTCCGAAGCCTTGCCATAACATACATTGACTTCAACTTTTTTCAGGCTTCAAAAATTGTGCTGGAGGTCGATGGTGATCCCTGCGACGCCACCGGAAGTGCTGCTCATCAGCATGACTTCGGCTGTGTCAGCAACCCCTGCATTACCCATCTGACTCGAAGCCGAAACGATCATCCTCTATGGGGAAAACGCTGCCTTCACTAGCCCTCATCTTTACAGTTATCTGAAAAACTAAAAAAACAGGCATTAAAATCATCCGGATTGATCCGATCAAGACTGCGACCGCAAGCATTGCCGATCACTACATACAGATCCAGCCAGCCTGTGATGGCCTGCTTGCCCGTGCGTTGCTGGCAGAACTCGTATGAACCTGATTATCCCGTCGGACAACTGCTGATACTCTCCGGCATCGCTAACGAAGACTTTACCCTGTTGCTTGAACAGCTCCGCACCAAGAAAGTCGTCACATTCAGGGCCTTAATGCGCTGCGGAAAACGTATGAACGCCATCCGCTGGATCAATCGTTTGCCTACTTTACCGGAGCGGTTGATCGCCTTTACTATGGACACGGTTCCAAACGGCGCCACAGAAGCAACCCGTCCGCTTCAGCAGGAAGATTAATCTCGATGAAGTTCCTGACGCTTTAACCGCTGGCGAATTTGATCTCTTTTGTTTCCAATGATGCGCCAATCCTGCCAAGTTACTTATCTGGACAGCAGCCTCTGGGCCAGGGGATTGCAGTACACCAACCCTGGTGGTC
This sequence comes from Deltaproteobacteria bacterium, assembly GCA_018399135.1. Classification (GTDB taxonomy): domain Bacteria; phylum Desulfobacterota; class Desulfuromonadia; order Desulfuromonadales; family Geopsychrobacteraceae; genus Pelovirga. Next base: position 25,718 of record JAGYPB010000034.1, read on the forward strand.
GACACCAATCTATCGGGCAACAGCCGACCATGCAGATTTTTTCTTTGAAAGTCGGCGGCATGTTTGCGCAGGAAGATTTGCGGTAGCTACTTTTTCTCTCACCATTATTCCCGCACCGCTCTGACGGATGAACTCAGCGACCGCAAGCCGCACGGGAAATTGCCCGGCAGCTCGATATTCCGTTGCTGATCAAAAACGAAGAACAACTACTTGTGTCCGAACCACCGCCGCGCTGCTACCAGACTGAAGCCCTCGAACTGGGCATTGGCCGCAAAAAAATGCGGGATTTCCGCCCGCTGACTTCCTCCCATGCCGACTACCTGAACTCACAGATCATCAGTGGTCAGGAGGAAGGGATTGCAAAGGTCATCCATATCAACCCCTGGACGCAGAGCCGCGCGATATCAGTTCCGGCGATATCATCAGGTGAGGACTGCGGGGCTTTCAGCGCCAACGCACTGGTAACGGACAATCTCCCCGCCAATGACGTTGATGTGCTGGAAAACTCTGCCGATGCTGGAGGGGTTCTGCAACAGCGCAGTTCCCGGTCGGATGACCGATTCCGACGATGGACTGGCTTATTATGCTGTTATAACAGATGTTCAAGATCGCCAGCTGAACATTCTCCTGGAACCGTAAGAACATCCGTTTGCCGTGAAGGAAGGAAGAACTGATGCATATCTGGGTTGATGATGCCTGTCCGGCGGCGATTGGCGAAATTCTGTTTCGCGCCGCACAACGCACCGGTTTGCCCTTAACTCGTCATGAAACTATGGCATGCGCATTCCTCCATCACCGCGCATCTCCTTTGTACTGGTTGCCGCCGGCAGCGACGTGGCCGACAACGAAATTGTCAAACGTCTCAGCGGATGACCTGTGATCACCGCCGACATTCCCCTGGCTGCCGAAGTGGTGGCCAAAGGCGCCACCGCCCTTGATCCCCGCGGTGAACTCATACCGAAGAAAACCGCGCGCGGTTGAATGTCCGCGACTTTATGGAAAGTCTGCGCAACAGCGGCGTCGAAACCGGTGGCCCCGCCGCCTCACCCCAAAAGACTGCCAGATATTTTGCCAATCGGTTGGATACCATCCCCGCAACAGTAAAAGTTAAGAACTACTGACTTTTTATTTGCTGCGCAGATACTCAGACACCTTCTTCACCGCCCGCTCATTGAGCGTCCGTGGTAAGTGTCCCAGTGTTGCGAGGTGCCGACACCGCCCGACCAGCTCAGCACAGGCCGTTGCAGGAGGGCGGATAAGGCAGCTGCTATCAAGGGATGCGGCACCAGCGCCAAAACCGACAACGATCCGCGCGGCACTGCTACCGGATTGTACTTATCGATGGTCACTTCCAACAGGTAGCGCCCCGGGCTTTAGGCTAAATTCTTGCGAGCTATAATCTGTTGCGCTTCATATCCTGAACGCCGCAACATATTGAGCAAATCACGCTCCATCCACTGCCCCACCTCGATACGGGAACTGATAATCACTGCTCATGGTGGCAGGACGCCACGATGGGACAGCAACATAATTTCGATCTTTTTCGCCACTGCCATTGTTCGGTGCCGGGGCACTACGGGCACAAACCCGAAACCACGACCAAGATAATCAACATGATTCCAGACAACCTGTTCATCAATATTTCCCTTTCGTTATGAAGAATTCTCTATTCCGCTCCAGAAACCCTCCTGCAAAACTTTTGCGCCTCTACTGGCCCAAAGAGTTCTGCTTTATAGACCAGGCCGACAATTCATAGATGTCGGCCTGACCCCTCGAGCCTGGATTTTGTCTTTCTCCTGTCTCTTTATTTGTATCACTTCATTGCTTCCTCGATCTGGAGCAGTATTTCATTTTGTATCCGGGTATCTTCATTCAAACCACGACTTCTCTGAAAATCTGCAATTGCTTTTCTCGTCATAGGCCCGGTCATTCCATCGATTGTCCTTGGTACAAACCAAGTTTTTTTAAATTGGTTTGTATGTTTGTCGTAAGTTCCTTCAAATCTTCGGCTGGTGCCTGCTTAGTCCGTTCTTAAAAATCAACGTCTGCGCCCTGCGCATTTGCAAGTCGTGGCCACTCTTGCGCCTTTGACCATGTCTTTGGCACCCCATAACCGTTCTTATAAAACATTGCCAAATCAATATAGGCCAGGACGTTCTTTAGCTGCTGCAGCTTCTAAGAGCCTGATTGCCTGTTCAGGATTGCTGTTCTTTTGCAAACATCAGCTGATTTGCCAATGCAACTTGTGCCATGTCGTCATCAAGCTCTCTACAGCCTTCTCCAGCATCTCTTCTGTGCTTTCTTCAGATTTTTTCCACCAATACCCTGGTCATACATCAAGTGAAGCTGGTAGGCCGCTCTGGCATGATTTTGATCAGCAGCATTTTGATATTTTTCAAAGGATTCTGCATATTTTTCCCTGCTGGTAGAGGCTTCCTCTGCCTGCTGAACAATAAAACCGCTCTTGATATTTTTAAAAACCTTCACAGCCGATTCTTCTGCAAAAGCAATCTCAACAACCGAGCAACTTAGGAAACCATTAAAACAGCTAGAATTTCGCAGCTTTATCATTTTCCACCTCCATCGCCGCCGCTACTGTTATGAACGAGGAAAGGGGCCATGCCATCCAGTGACACAAAAAATTGTGGCTTTTCTCAATATTCAGATTATAGACCTCAAGCTCGACTTCCTTTTTCTCAAGATTCACCACAGGTTCATACGTATTTCCATTAAATACTTCATCACCTATCCGTAAGTCCCTGATTTTCTGCCAGCCATTTCTTGTTAAAAATCGCTCGTGTCCAGTTGCATAGATTTTTTCATTAAGTGAAAATAATGGTTATTTTCATCAGTAAAGACCTGCTTTGACATAAGATTGTTCTATTCTTTCGGTTGCAATATCATATGTTGTCAGAGCGTCTCCTACACTGATCCCGGATATTTTTTGTAACTACCATCAGCCATTAAACCAGTGTTTCCGCTGAAAGCAGGACTGTTGAGTCGTATTTTCCCTGTAGTCAATATTCCTTTGTAATTCGGCAATTTTTTGGTCCAACTTACTCCAGCTTTTGCCGTAGTTTCTTTTTTTCATCGGGCGATCGCCAAAAATTCCCATATTCATATAGGGTGCTCTTCTTTACAGCCTTTTCATGGAGTAGTTCATTCTTCAAGATTCTTATGTCGTTGGGAACAGAACGAATCCTTTTTCTTCGACGTTCCTCTTCTCGTTCTTCTGCTTCATATTTCTTTCCCCCATGTTGAACTGACCAACACAACCTACGGTTGCTTTTAACAACACCACCGATAAGAGTCCAAACATCCACCAGTGTTTCAACCATCTTGCTGTCGTTATATGTTTCCATCTGTGGCAGTCTCCTGATGCTACTAAATAGGTTAATGATTGATAGATAGTTTCTTTGTTTTTAGTCCAAGCAACCGACAAAATCAACACAGCGAACCGAACCTACAAACATTTTCTGATTTTTAAGCTCCATTTAACCAAATAACCAGTCGACTTTTGTAAACCTTGCATTTAATTTGGCTTTCAGTATACTCTCCGTAAAACCAAATTCAATTGTTAACCCACTGAAATCATGGACTTTTAGCAAAGTCACCATAATGACATCCAAAACAGCCCCTCTTACTCCTGTCTGACTTTCGCCGCCTTTGTGCTCTGGGCTGGCGGTGCCGATGAATTATCTTTGATTGCGGGGATTGGCCTTGAGGGTCGCTGCGCTGGTTTTTACTGTCGCATGTGCTGGCCCTGGTTGTGATTGGTCAATCATTTACCCGGCCACTCTTCTTTCGTCTGGCGCCGGTTGCTATTCTCCTCACCTTTGGCCTTTCAGTCTGCTACTCCCTCTGATTCCTATGCTCGGCAACTGTTACCGGTGTTGCTTCAGCGTCAGCGGCGCCTTTGTCGCCTTGAGTGCCTGCAATCGTCTACATTGCCTCTTTAATCCCCCTTGGCCAGTGCCGCCGGCGGGCTGATCCTGGCGAACCTGGCTTATTTGTTGTTTTTCGTTTTCCGGCAGGGAGCTGCTCTTTTGCCCTGGCGACGTTGCCTTTGTTGCTTCTGCTGATCTCCTGCGGGCGCGCAGCATCCTATCGCTACCGACAATAGCCTCAAGCTCGGACATTACCTCCTTTATCCTGATTTTTCATGTCGTCAGCGGCCTGATGTATAGCGTCATCTATCCTGCCTATCAGCAATTGACTGTACCGGGCGGGGTCGAGCTACCATTTTATATGGGGGCAGTGATCTGCGCCGTGTTTCTGGTGCGGATCAACCGCGAGATTCCACTGATTCTCGGGGTCGTGTTGGGCATGAGTGCCTTTATCGTCCTGCAATGGGAGCATGCTACGGCGGCCATGCTCAGCCTGTTCATCATGCAGGCAGGACAGGGATTTATTGACTTGTTTCTGCTGGCGTTTCTATTGCGTTTTAGTGATCCACTACGCGCCTTCGGACTCGGATTGGCGACCCTGTGCCTGGGCATCTATGGGGGGCAGATTCTCGGTGATTCACTCTCCGGTAGTGCCGGGCCGGTAGCCATGTTCGGCCATCTTTTTTTGAACCTGGCGGTACTCACTCTGTACCTGCTTCATCGCCGGCGCTTGACGGCAGAGTCCGACACCCTCAACAATGTGCCGCCACCGATTGATCTTCTCGCAGCGGTTCCAAGGACTACGGCTGAGATTCATATTCCTGATCATCTGCGTCTGCTGCTGTCTGAGCGGGAACTGCTGGTACTGAATCAGAGTCTCAAAGGCACCACCTATAAGGACATTGCCGCCGCTCTGGACATTTCTGAATCGACCGTTAAAACCTACATGAAACGGATTTGTGACAAACTTGGTGTGACAGGCAAAAAAAAATTGCTGCAACTGCTTTCACAACCAGATACCCCGCCCTCAGCCACAGGCCAACCCCACTAGTAAACCCTGGCTCAACTTATAGGTTGACTAGTGCCGGATGATTGAGTATCGTCCCCCTGTTTTTCCACATCAACATAAACAAGGGGTTCATGATGGTTTATCTTGTCGGCATTACTCTGCTTTGGGCTTTCTCTTTCAGCCTCATCGGCGTTTATCTGGCCGGTCAGGTCGATTCCTACTTTTCTGTCTTTTTGCGCGTGGCCCTCGCCAGCCTGGTGTTTCTCCCCCTGTTGCGACCCATCCCGAAAAAACTGGCCGGTCAACTGATGGCCCTGGGAGCCATTCAACTGGGTCTGATGTATGTTTTTTACTTCCATTCTTTCACCCTGCTCAGCGTCCCCGAAGTACTGATCTTTACGATATTGACCCCTATCTATGTCACTCTGATCCATGATCTGCTGAATCGGCGTTTCCGCCCGGGCTACCTGCTGACTGCGGTGCTGGCGGTTATCGGCGCGGCGATCATCCGCTACAACCCGGTGGAAAGTCAGGTGCTGGTCGGATTTCTGGTGGTTCAGGGTGCTAATCTCTGTTTTGCCTTGGGCCAGGTTGGTTACAAGAGGTTGATCGAAAGAACACCGACAACGGTGCCGCAACGCTATCTGTTCGGATATTTCTACCTCGGCGCCCTGGCAGTAACCCTGATCCTGTGGCTGACGTTGGGGGATATGGGCAGGCTACCGACAACGGCGGTGCAATGGGGAATACTGATTTACCTGGGAGTGATTGCTTCGGGGTTGGGCTATTTTCTCTGGAATAAGGGGGCCACCCTGGTAGATGCCGGCACCCTGGCGATCATGAACAATGCGTTGATTCCGGCCGGGCTGATCGTCAATCTGCTAATCTGGAATCGTGATGCTGACCTGGTACGGTTAAGCATTGGTGGCGGGGTGCTGCTGGTATCGCTGCTGGTGCATGAGTTCTGGGTGAAAAAACCGGGATCTGTTGCCTGCTCCTCCGGCTCCTAGAAAAATTTATTGTAACTATTCAGCTGTAGTCCTTGCGCAGGATCGGGGTTCCTGTGG
>JAGYPB010000035.1 GCA_018399135.1 Deltaproteobacteria bacterium
GCCAGTCTCACATAAGGAATGCTGATGTTTATTACACAAATGCAAGCAGAACGAAATCGTTGTACATGACATCGCGCCGTTCACTGCCGTAGCCGTTGGCCATAAACTTGTCTTCCAGACTACGGGCATGCACCAGAACGACATCAACATCGCCGGATTCTCCCAATTTGAGGGCCTTGCCGGTACCAACCGCGATCACGTCAACCTTGCAGTCGTTGGCCTGTTCGAAGGGCGGCAGTAACACCGTCAGCAAGCCGGAGGCTTCTGTGGAAGTGGTCGTCGCCAGGCGCAAGCGTTCAGATGCCGCGACCGGACTGAAAAATCCGCAGATAAAAAAGATGGATAACAAAATTAAGGTCAGCCTGAAGATCATATTCCCCTGTTTGCGATTTAGGCTTTTTCTTCGTGTGGAAAACCTGACCATCAGGGGATCTTTCATTGCACCGGAATATCATCAAACTGCATGTGCAGCAAATCCACTGACAATATCCGCTCCTCCAACAGACCACCATGGCCCAGTAGAACCTTACAGACTTCTGCCGATTGCAAACTGGCTGCAACTGCCGGGGTAAAGGACGGATTGCCGAAACTCGACTCGATCCCCTTGCCCGCAGTCCAGTTGGCGTAGAGCTTTTGCAGGATCCGTTGACCAGGTTTGATGCAGCCCACCTGACCAAACCAGCCGGCAATTGCGCCATACACCAGGGGAACCTCAATCTGATGGCAGATTTGCTCCAGATCCAGGCGACCGTTGATATTGTCGATGGCGTCAACGACGACATCCATACCGGCCAGTAGTTCGACACCGTTACCTAGTCCAACGGCAATCTGCCGGGGATCAACCTGAACGGCGGGATTGATTTGCTTAACCCGCTTCACGGCGGCATCAACCTTGGAGGTGCCGAGATTGTCAATCGTGGCAAGGAGTTGCCGGTTCAGGTTGTGCTCTTCAAAAACATCCGAATCGATCACCATCAACCGCCCGACACCTAGTCTTGCCAGTTCTTCGATCACATAACCACCCAGACCGCCACAACCGACCACGGCCACCTGTGATTTCAACAGCTGGTATTGTTGTTCAGTTGATATCATATGACGGTTACGCTGATAACGTGAAGGCAGAAAACCTGACGTCATGATCAGCTCATCTGCTGAGTTGCAGCTTAATCCAAAAAGATTCATCAATTTCAGTTCATTCGCCCAGGACAACAGATCCCCTTGTGCGTGTTCGGCTAAAAAAACCTTCAGTTGTTCATGATCAAACTCTTTCATTTCATCCCCCGCCGACGAGGGGAAATATCGCCAGGACATCTTTATCGACAAGCTGCCGTTTTAAATCGACGTGAACAGAATTCAACAACAGGATACCAATTTCCCCTTCCGGAATCCCCAGCTCCTTGACCACATCGGCAACCGTTGTTGCCTGAGGATATTCTCTGATCTCGCGATCGAAGCGGCCAATGCGAAATGAGGCAAAAAGTTTGACGTTAACTTGTATCATGGTACTCCTCCGCTTATGGAGATCAACATATGGGGGACAGGGCTAAAAAGGGAGATGAAAATTTCAGTCTTTCCAGATGATCTTTAATAAAATCGTCTGTTGAGGGGACAGAATTGTCAGCAGCTTTCCACCCAACTCGTCACAGGAGTAAGGCCGGTCATTTACCGAGACAGAGACGCAACCGTCCTGGAATGAAGCCTCCCCCTCAGTCAGCAATGTGACCAGTTCAGCCCCGGAAATAATAAACCCTCTTTCCAACAACAAAGGACCTACCTCTTTCATGAGCATATTGAAGAGCTTGATTTTAACCTTGCCGGCGCCAACCGTTAAGACTTTTGTCTGGTGATAGGTAATTTCTCCGCGCATGGCAGCCAGGTGTCCGCCACGGCGCATGGTCGAACCAACCAATCCGGGCATAGCTGACGACAGAGCCAGGGTAGATCCATCTTTGACAAATGACGCTGCGGCATCGTCAATCGCTTTACCGTCGAGAAACAGGGTGGTAATCCGATCTGCCACATAGTCCTCGGCGATGCCAAGCTGATTGCTCAACAGCTTTATGACACTGCAACCCGTTGTCGCTGGTAGCCAGATACCCCGTTGCAACAGCGGAAAAAATTCGCTGATCTGGCGTGATTTAAGGGTCAACTGTAAGCTCAGATCGGCAGTAGTGGGCATTGTCGGCCTTCTTTAAAAAATGTCTGGATAGCAGAAAGATATCAATCTGTTAAAAAAACCGGGGCTTTTAACGCGCCCCGGTTCTTTCGTCTAAGCAATCAGCGGATATCAGCTCCAGTTGTAAAGCTCGTCAAGCTCTTCGTCTTTGACGGCGAAGGTAAGATTGTGCGGCGCCAGGGGCTCGGTCTTGAAAAACCGCGGGAGACGATCATCTTCCGCGCCAAAACCGGCTTTTTTGTTGAATTCGCGCTCCAAGGTAAGAACTTTTTTACCTAAAGCGACAACGTCGTCTCCGGTCATCTCGATACCGTAAAATGACCCCAGCAAGTCAAGCAAGGCATCAAAGGTTTCTGGTTGATCGAGAATCGGGAAGGCGATGAAGAGGCACATGCCGGTAGCATCGATTGCTGTTGTAGCAATCTGCAGGTTACGCGACAAGTCAACCTGGCCTTCAGGTTTCAATGGATCAACATCGCCACCGACCTTGAGGATGTTGGTAGCAACCGCGTAGCCGGCGGTATGATCAGCACCCATAGTGCTGGTTGCGTAGGTAACGCCAATACCCTGAACCGTGCGTGGATCGTACGCGGGTAGAGCCTGACCTTTGACCACAGGAACCCGCTCAACAGCAAAGGCTTTACCGGTCAATTCGGCGCCGCCACCGAGAATCCGTCCCAGCGGAGTGCCCTTGCCGACTTCGTCACGAACCAGACGAATAGCCCCTTCGCAGTCACCAAATTCAATCACGCCACCATCCATGGCGACACCGACAGCGACACCCATTTCGATGGTGTCTACGCCAATGTTGTCATCCAGAAAGTCGAGCATCGCGATGGTATCAAGATCATCAATACCGCAATGCCCGCCATGGGACCAGACGGTTTCATATTCGGGTTGTTTGGTCAGGAATTTTCCGTCTTTATCGTTATAGATTCCTGAGCATTGGATAACGCAGCCACGATGGCAACCGTGGGTTGCAAGACCGCCGCGTTTGATTTCAAGCTCGGCCTGGGCTTCACCGCTGATCTTGGTACCGCCCTCAAAAAATCCGGTTTTGAAATTGTTGGTCGGATAGCCACCGGCCTCGTTAAGGACGTTGGTCAGGATGTTGGTGCCGTAAGCGGGCAGTCCTTCGCCCGATACCGCGTGTTTGCGAATGCCTTCAACATAGGCACGGTTGGCAGCCTTGTATTTTTCCGGATCTTTCGGCTGCCGATTTTTGCAACCATTGTCGTCGAAAATAATGGCTTTTACCTGCTTGGCGCCCATAACCGCACCGACACCACCGCGACCGCAGTGACGGCTAGGACGTAATTCAGGATCACTGCAGGCAATGGATGCGGCAGCCATTTTGCGCTCACCGGCCGAACCGATTGTCATATAAGCGACTTTGTCGCCATACTCTTCGCGCAACTTCTCAACCAGTGGATAGTTGTCCATCAACTTCAGACTATTGTCGACGCTGATGGTGACCTTATCCTTGTCGATATGGATTTTATAGAGGTCATCGGTAGCCGGCTTGCCCTCGAGGATAATTGCTGCGTAGCCGAGTCGTGCCATTACCTGGGCAGCCTGGCCTCCGGCATTCGACTCTTTGATACCTCCGGTCAAAGGGCTTTTACACCCGACTGAAATCCGGCCCGACATGGCAGCGGCCGTTCCACTCAACATCCCCGGCGCGATGACAAGCTTGTTTTCCGCACCCAGAGGATGGCAATCCGGCGGCACCTCTTTAGCAACGATCATCGAGGTGGTAGCTCTTCCTCCCAGCGCTGTATACTCACCCGCTTTTTCAACAGCCTGAGAAGGCCCACCTGAAGCTCCCATGTTAATACGCAGAATTTTATCCATTTGCATCCTCCCTTTTGTGTAAATAACCCTCTAAGTGAAGCCTCCCCGTATTGGGAGGTCAATGGGCACCATCAAACAGCGATAGAGATGGTCTTTATCAATTACATATATTTCAAACATGATCGAACGGAATCAGTGCGAAACATAAAACGCTAAATAAAGGTTTGAGCAAAAAACATGCCTTTTATAACACTGGTTGTTTCCCCCGCACCCCGCCCTGCCAAGAATCCGGGATTCTTTGTCAGAATAGCAGACAACGGGGTCTTTGTCCTGAGAAGATATGATCTTTCCATGAACGTTATCCGTATATCCTTGTAGAATTTATCTACAATGTCGCAAAAAACTACAGAGAGCACTTGTCTACGATGAGCCTTGATGGACTTCAGTTAAGGTCTTTTTTTCGGCTTACCAGTAACAATGTAATGATATGTCTGCGTCAGGCCGACAGTTTGGCCTTGCTGAAATCAAGACGATACGACGTAAAACTTTTTATTTTCCAACACCCCCAGAAAACCCCGCTGCCATAGGAAAGCTGTTCAAGAAAGTAGTAAAGGCAGAACTGCGGCAGCGACAGTTGTGCCCGCCGTACCTGATGATCAACCATGCTGACCCCCAACAACATCAGCAACAAAACAATTGATATTGGCGGATAAAGGATGGAAATCACCAGCAGTACTACCAGATAGTAGCGCAGCAGATGATAACCGAGGTAATAGGCAAGACTCCCGCAGGCACGCACCCGGGCCGCTATCAGTGTTCCCAGTCCGAGGGACAAACCTTGTCTTGCCAGCTTTTGGCGCAGTATCAATCCATCCGCCAGCAACAGAACAGTAGCCAGGACCAAAAACAGAAAATTCATGCTGATGATGGCGCTCACGGCCGCAAACAGAACGGACGCGAGGAGCCATGGGATCGGCATCTTTTTGCCCCGCTGCGGATGCAGTTGTTGCAGTAAGCCTTCCGAGGTGCCGTAATCAAAACGCCGTTTCATGAACGGCCACAACCGACTGCGATGGGCGTGAAAAACAACTCCCCGTGGTAAATAGCTAATTTTCCACCCTTTATCTCGCAAACGCCAGGTCAGATCGACATCCTCACCCACATGCAGTTCGGTACGGAACCCCCCAGCGGCGGCAAAGGCCGATTGGCGTATCAGTAAATTACAGCTGGGCAAATAAAATGTATCGGCACCGGAGCCCGCAACCATGTCACGACGCCCCAGGTTCAGACTTGACATCACCGCTTCATAGCGATCAAGGGCTGACTCATGGTGCATGCCGTCGACCCAGCCACCCACCGCGGCCATACGTTCATCACTAAATGCGGGCAACAGATCATTCAGCCAGTCAGATGCTGCGGTACAGTCAGAATCAATAAAGGCGAGGATGTCACCGGTGGCTTCCGCCGCTCCTCGATTGCGGGCCAAGGCGGGTCCCCCTCCGGTTTTTCCTGATGAAAACACCAGTGCCCCCAAAGTGCGAGCCACCTCCGGCGTTTCATCGGTGCTGCCGTCATCGACAACGATGATTTGCAGCTTGTCGTCAGGATAGTTCAGTCTATGCAGCGACAACAGGCATTGCGACAGGTCTTCAGCCCGGTCTTTGACCGGAATAATAATGCTGACGGTAGGCAACCCAGGAAGCATCTCAAGGTCTGCCTGAACGCGCTCAACAAAGCCACCGGTGTGCAATTTTTCAAGAATGGCCTTTTCCGCATCCGACCGTGGCATGACCGCTTCAGCAGTCATGGATTGCATCAGCTTCAATAATGGGCCATTTAATGTGACCGTCCGTAACGGTCGTAACGACACCAAAAAAGCGCCCTGAGAGGTGCTTTTGATGCTGATGCCCTGAGCCAATCGATAAGCCATCATTGCGACCCGTTGCAAAGCCCTTCGGCGATAAGGATTTCGTGCAATCTGGCAGCTGTCTTTTCTGCCGAAAGAACGTGCGTTTTGCCTTCCCTGGGTTTGATACCACCCGACAACAGGGCAAGAATTCGCTCAAAAGCTGGCAATGACGCATCGGGCGTCACCACACGCCTGGGGTTTGGATGGGGAAAGCGCAATCGTTCTCTGTCCAATCCGGCTGCTGCCTCACCTATGAGATGACCAGCCAGACCAAGTTCAGCAAGACCCCAGAGTTCAACCGACTGTTCAAGAGCTTTTAAGACGGCACCCTGGGTAGGATAGCGTGGTTCGCACGAATCCTCAGTTACCAGCAGGGTACAGGGCGTTGAAACGCTGACCCGCTGCCTGGCACCGCGGTCACGTTTACACAGCACGTCAAACTCATGGCGCTCATTTGCGACCAGCTTTACCGCTGCGTTCACATAGGGGATGTCAAGGCTTGCCGAAGCGAGGGCCGGAACCGGGTCGTCGCCACAATCAAGGCATCTATAGCCGCTTAAAAATACCTCCGGTTTAACAATTTCAAGAATCCGTTTCAGAATTTGAGCGTCAGCAACGACATCTCCTCCGGCAAAGGCTGCATCCCAGACGCGCACACAACGGGACGCCCCCATAGCATAAGCTGACATGAGGATATCGGCGCAACGCGCCGGTCCGACACACAGAGCTGAAACTGATCCGCCGAACTGCTCGGTAAGACACAAAGCCTGTTCAAGAGCACAGATATCCGCCGGATTAACAATGCGACGCAAACCGCGTTCATCAATATCATATCCATCCGCCGTCAGCTTCGCCGGGGGGCGCGGGTCAGTGACTTCCCGCAACAACACCAGGATATGCAGTGAGCTAGAATTCATTTTGTCCTTCTCCAGTCATCGTGGTCGTTTCCTGACCAAAAGACCTGTTATCAGGTCATGCGAAAGGCGACTCCAAAACCACCGCGAGGATAACGCCAACGGCTGAACGCCTCATTTTTACAGACAACGTAGCAGGTTCCACATTCAAGACAACCGTCATGGACAAACGTCATTTTCTTGTTGTCTTCATCCCAAGTGTAACATGCAGCAGGACAACAATTCACACAGGCCCGTTGATCGCACTGCTGACAAACATTCTCCTCAAGAATGATGTGGGGGTCCCGGTCAATATTGAAGCTGGTATAATCGAATATTTCATCAAGATTGATTTTCACAGAGACCTCCATCCGCCGTAAACATCAGCCAGCATATTTTTCAACCCGATCTTTTCTTTGACCTGACGCAGAATCATCTGACTCATTTTGGCCTTTGGACGACCGTCGATACGATAAATTTCATCCATCATTCCACAGACCAGCTCCGGGTATTGTTGATAAATGCGGTCATTGTGAAGCATATCAGGTGTTCGCCGATACAGTTTGAGATCCTTCAACACAAAGCTGTCCTCAAGCTGCTTTTTGTAGTTTGACAGACAGCCTTTACTGAAATCACGTTGCTGATGTGCGACAATCGCTGTCTTGCCGGCAATGACGCCGGACTGGGCGGCCAGATTGATACCTTCAAGGTTCAGTCCGGTAACAATACACAATGCCGCGGCATCACCAGTTACCATAATTCCGTCACTAAAGAGTTCCGGTTGCATCTGGTAGCCGCCTTTTGGCACCAGGTGTGCCGAGTACTCGAGCAAGCGCCCGCCGCGCAACAGTTTTGCAATCTGGGGTTGTTCCATCAGGTTGTTGAGCAGATGGTAGGGAGTCCAGTCCGTTTTCATGAGACTGCCGAGCTCCAGCACCATCCCCAAAGACAAGGAATTGTAATTTGTGTAAAGAAAAGTTCCGCCGCGTACACCGCCGGTATTGCCGACGATCTCATTCGATGCGCCTTCTCTCCGCGTCAGGCCAAAACGATCATCGATCACGTCTTTGGGCATATCAATCAAGGCTTTAATACACACGCCCTGATGATCGGGGTTGAAACGACCCTGACGCAGACCGGCTTTACGGGCTACAAAAGAGAGCACACCATCAGCGGCAATAACGATCGGAGCCCGCAATTCGGCGTTATCACGTAACAACCGGACACCGACGATCCTGCCACCTTCACGCAACACTTCATCCACCGTCGACGACGATAAAAGAGTCGCCCCGGCCTGAACCGCCTGATCAGCGAGCCACCGATCGAATGTAGGACGAAAGATGGTATAGCCATTGTAGGGGGGTTGATTTGCCGCCTGGTTGTCAAAATTGACGCTGAAGCTCGAACCTTCCGTCATAAATGTCAGGGTTTTCTTAACAATATGACGCTCCAGCGGAGCGATATCCCAAAAGTTAGGCAGCACATCTTCGAGGGCGGTAAGGCGGTGAAGGACCCCGCCGAACATGTTTTTTTCGCCTGGAAAGCTGCCCCGTTCAAGTAGCGCAACCTTCAGCCCCGCCTTGGCCATTGTTAATGCGGCCGAGGATCCCGCCGGTCCGGCACCGACCACAATGGCATCAAATACTGTCATCACGAGGCACCTCCCGGGGTGGACTTAAGCCGATTGATCAGCAACGGCAAAACCTCATCCAGATCAGCAACAAACCCTTCATCTGAGTTGGGAAAAATCGCTGCCTTTGGGTCCTTGTTCAGGGCAACAACATGCTTGGAATCTTTCATGCCGCCGATGTGATGCATTGAACCCGATATACCAAGGGCAAGATAAAAACGGGGAGCAACGGTCTTTCCGGTTTGGCCGATCATCCGCTCAAAACCGGCGTAACCGATATCATAGGCGGGACGGGTTACCCCGAGTGAGGCATTAATAAGGCGGGAGAGTTCTTCGACCTGGGCAAAAGTTTCTGCCTTACACCCCATTCCGGCACTGATCATCACCTCTGCCTCAGACACATCGACGGTCTGAGGGTCAGGCGCAATCCGTTCAATAATTCTGCTCGCGCGCGAAGTACCCTTTACCGACGTCACAAGGGTTTCAACAGTTGCTTTGCCGCAACGCATTTTCGGCAGAACAACCCCGCTTAATACCTTTGGTGAGACTGTCAGCACCAAGCGGGACGACCCGGACCAGCTTTTTACTAGAGCAACCCGCTGGCCCAGGTGCAGACGCGTTAATTGCAGACAGCCTTCCTGCTGCTCATAGGCGATCGCTTCAGTAAAAAGTGCGGCATCGAGTTCGGCTGCGAGCATAGGGGCCAGTTCACCCCCCAGATCATTGTGCGCCAACAACAGCACATCGACATCGAGTTGTTCAACCGCCGCCGCGATGGCTCGGCCTTGGACCTGCAAAGAATCAGCAAGGGGCTCCCGGGTATCGATTTCAACAATATGATCCACTTCATAAAGTGCCATGGCCTGCAAAATATCATTCGCTGCTCCGGCAAAACAGAGCACCGACCAGCTTGCGTCGAGACGCTCAGCAAGACGACTCGCCTCAGAGAGAATTCCGCGTCCACAGTCGTCTAGATCCCCTTCAGGCAGGTCAATAAAGACCAGCATTTTCCTGGCTCGATCATTTTGCCGTTGGTCTGTCCCCTTCATCAGAGCGACCTCCCCAGCTTGTGCCCTTCCCAAATCGCCATATCGACCTTGCGGGGGGCGACACAATCACCTATACGATGCAGTTCTTTGACCTTCCCTTTAAGCCCGTAGTACAGCTCTTCTGAGGCCTCCTGGCCCATGGCCAGAACCAGGGAATCGTAGCCTTCCCATTCTTGCCAGATGTTGGAATAAACATTGAACCCTTTGATACTTTTATTACCGATGTCTCCCGAAACCTGCATCACGGCAATATCCGGGGTAAAGGTCACACCTTTACCCAAGAGTCGTTGGCGAGACAGATAAAGATCCTGGGTCGGACCCAATTCGGCTCCGATAAACAGGCTTGAACAGATGATATGAACCTTCTTGCCCTGATCGGCGAGATATTCGGCGGTGGCGGTTGCTCGATGATGTCCGTCGTAATCGATCAGACAAACGTTGTCACCGACCTCGACTTCCTGATTAAGGACTTGCCATACGTTACTCACTCCAGGTCCGTCACACCCCTCGACCGGATAGGATTTCGGCCGACTCCCCGTTGCGATGATAACCGCGTCAGCTTGCTTTTTAAGAACATCGTCAACCGATACTTCAATACCCAGTTCTATTACGGCCCCGGATTTTTCAACCTGTTCCTTTTCATTGCGAGCGATCACCCCGAACTCGTCGCGACCGGAACCCTTCATGGCCGTCAGCACCTGACCACCGACGCTTTCATTTTTGTCGATGAGGGTGACATTGTGCCCTCGGCGACCCGCCATCTTGGCTGCCCAGAGCCCAGCCGGGCCGGCACCGACAACCACTACCTTTTTCTTTACCGGGGCTGGTTTGAGCGTGCCTTCACCCCAGAGCTTTTCGTAGCCGATAGTCGGATTCTGAACGCAGCCGACACTCCTGCTCATCCCGATCCGGCCTATGCAACCCTGATTACAGGCGATGCAGTAACGAATATCTTCGAGTTTTCCCTCTTGCGCCTTTTTCGGTAAAAACGGATCGCAGATCAGCGCCCGACACATGCCGATGATGTCGGCCTGGCCTGCTGCCAGAACCTTCTCAGCCATGACCGGGTCGTTGATACGGCCGGTACAAAATACCGGTATCTTCAATTTTTCACGTACCCCGGCGGCCAGCGGAATCGTATAGCCGAGGGGCGTATGCATGGAACCTTCGACTAGGTAGAGGTTGTAAAAAGTGCCGATGGACAAGTCCATGAAATCGATCAAGCCAGTGTCTTCAAAAGACGCACAGATCACCTGAACCTGTGCCAGGTCCAATCCTCCGGGAATCATTTCGTCCGCGCACATGCGGATACCGAGGGGAAAATCCCGGCCAACGGCTTTACGCACAGCTTTGATGAACATCAAGGGTGCCCGCATGCGATTTTCGAGACTGCCACCGAATTCATCGCTGCGATAGTTTGTCAGGGGCGACAGGAACTGTCTGGCGAGGCTTGAATGGCCAAATTGTAACTCGACACCGTCAAAGCCGCCACGACGCACATGCTCGGCACTTAAGGCAAAGTAACGGGCAACCTCGTCGATATCTTCCGGTTCCATCGCCTTGGGAGTCTCGCGGAAAAGCACATCTGGGACCGGTGAAGGGGCCCAGACCGGAAGACGCGAAATACTCCCGTCCCCCTGCTGGCCATTATGGTTGAGCTGTGCAAAAATTTTACTGTCATACTGATGGACATAGTCAGTAACTTTTAGAAATCCCGGTATGACCTCGGCATGATAGACGTCAATCAGCTTCTCATAAGCCATATCTGTCGGATGGACGGTCAACTCCTCGGTAATGATCAGGCCGGCTCCCCCTTTGGCCCGCTCTCCCCAGTAATACATCTGTTTTTCGCTGGGAAGATTGTCAACAGCCAGGTTCGTCAGATGAGGCTGAAAGGAAATGCGGTTTTTCACCTCGACATTACCTAGCTTGAGGGGCGAGAACAAATTCGGGAACATCATGATAAGAACTCCATGGGTTTTTTGTTATTTTCCCGTCCGTTGGTTACTACATGGGGAAGTCATAAAAGTTACCTCAAAGCACAAAAAAACTCGCATCGGCGCTTGATCAGGCCGCGACGACCCCGTTATCGGCAATCGAGGTTACGCATTTTTCAAGACATTCCGGGTCGCCTTCGGAAATATCATTTTTCAGATGGTAAGCAACCGCCGGGCATCCTCCGTGACATTGATCAAAACGTTTGCAGTCTTCACAAGAATGGATCCGCAAACTCCGGAATGAGGCGAAGATCTCAGCATCTTGCCAGATCTGCTTGAAGCTTTGCTGACGCAAGTCGCCGGCAGTAAAAAATTCGGACTGTAAAAAAGCGCAGGGATACATCTTGCCCCTCGGATCGACACAACAGGTCAATTTACAGGCACCGCACAGGTTCAGACCGAGGCCCTGGCGTTCCTGACTGGTCAACGAAAAAAAGCTGTCTCCGGTGCGGATATTTTCGTTACGGCCGAGCCAATCGGAAAAAGCCAGCAATTGAGTCGCATTGGGTCGTAGTTCCTCCCAGTTGTCTGCACCACGTCCGGACGGTCGGAAGCGGCTGATGCGCAGGGTCACGCCGAGTTCTTCAGCCAGAGTGCTCAAGGCTGGAATCTCATCGGCATTCTGGGTCGTTAATACCGTATTGATGCTGGTTGGGATCGGCGAACGTGCCAAAAGCTTAAGGGCGCTCATTGCGGCATCGTAGGTCCCCTTGCCGCGAATCTCCTCACAGGTTGTCTTTTTCGCACCATCCAGACTAACCTGAATGGCGACCAATCGATTACGCGAGAGTTGTTCTACCAACTCAGCATCAATCAGAGTTCCGTTGGTAGAAATACAGGTCATGATCCCGCGCTCATGGCAGGCTCCCAGGATCTCCATAAAATCATGACGCATGAAAGGTTCACCGCCGCCGAAATTTACCTGGAAGACCTTCTGCTGATGGAGCTGCTCGACCAGATCCAGCGCTTCCCTGGTTGACAATTCATCCGGGGCCGGTTCGGCTGAAGAGGATAAGCAATGGCGGCAGCGCAGGTTACACGCCAGGGTAACTTCCCAGGTCAGGTTAACCGGAGCACGGAGCCCCTGTTCGACAAATCTATTGCTCACGCAAAAAGCCCCTTTCCAGCAATTGTCTTATGAATTTATCCACACTGCTCTTTTGTTGCCCGGTCAAATGCACTGGCAGCTCATTTTCCTGGTGTAGATTTTCAATAAAAGTTGCATCAAGCAAGTTGCCTGTTTCGGCAAAAAGCAGGCGCGGCCCCCGCGAATCATAAAACAGGAGGCCGAACCCTTCTTGCCGAACACGACAGGCGGGGTGCAGCATGTAGCCTGCCGCAGCCATCTCAGTACACCCCGCAGATGCCATCGATGGCGAGCTCTTCGATATGGAATTCGTCCATGATCTGTGGCTCTTCGTTTGTTGTTTCCACTTCTTCACACTCGGTTTCGTATTTCTTGTCCATGTTTTTTCTCCTTCGGTAAATAGTGGTTCACACGTTCTGTGTGTCGCTCTTTAGGATGCAATGTCGGTGCCATATTATAACAGTGGTTTATAGAAAAGCTTCAGAGGCCGACCAGGGCGGGGATTTCTCACCACATAGACCCAGCCATGTGTGGATTTTCTGAACATTTAAAACAGATTTAAAGTTGCAGGGCAGGCAATATATTGTAGAACTTTTCTACACTGGCCACTTATTCTACAAAGCTTTGCAGGAAGTAGATTCTTTTATGATCAGGGAACCGGGCGTAAGCACCCGCTACATGAGGAATGAAAGGAATGAAACCTGCATTTGGTATCTAGCCAGCTATTATTTTAAGCTCAAGAAAAGAGTGAGGGAGCCTCATGTCGATAAAGCATTCTCATTGCGGCTATTGTGGAATTCCGTATCAACAGCAGCAACCTTGGCCACGTCATTGTGACCATTGCGGCAATGTCAGCTATCTGAATCCCCTGCCGGTCGTCGTGACCTTGGTGCCTATTGACACCGGCCTGGTGGGAATCAGGCGTAACACTGAACCAAGCAAGGGGAAGGTCACGCTGCCTGGTGGCTATATCGATATCGGTGAGACCTGGCAGCAGGCAGCCAGTCGTGAAGTGCAGGAAGAAACCGGTATTGTTATTCCAGCGGATCAGATTGACCTGTACGACGTCCTCAACGGTACCGATAACACCTTGGTGATTTTCGGTCTGGCCGCCGTTCAACCAAGAAGTGTTTTTAAACCCTTCTCGTCCCATGAAACGCAGGAAATTCTTTTGATTGATCGCCCCATGGAGCTCGGATTTCCCAATCACACCCATCTGATTCTTGGTTATTTTAATTCTCTTGGTATGACGTTCTGATAGATGTTTACTAAATGATGGTTATGCCTCTTTAATTGATATTTATTGAGAAAACATCGTTCAACAATCATTATGGGTTAGTCGCAGGAAATGGAGGGGCGATTGGTTTGCCGGTAGGGCAGCGGCAGTCTTACAATAAACTCCGACCCTTCACCTAAGCGGCTGTTAAGAAAAATGTTTCCACCATGTTTTTTAATGATATTGTAAGTAATTGCCAGGCCAAGACCGGTTCCTGAACCGACCTCCTTGGTCGTATAAAACGGTTCCCAGATCCTGTCGATGATATCTTCTGACATGCCACAGCCGTTATCGCTGATTACCATTTCGATTGTTTCTTCGGAGGCTGTACGGGTTGACACTTCAACTTTGCCGCCCTCCTCAAGAGACTGATAGGCATTGATTAGCAGATTCATACAGACCTGACGTAAGCCGGAAGGATCTGCCTTGATCCGTGGCAGGTCCACCTGAAGTTTTTTTTCTACCCGAGTGTGCCGATAGAGAGCATGGTATTTGAGCAATTCCATGACTTCCAAAAGAATCTGATTAATATCGACGTACAAGGATATTCCTTCAGATTTACGACCAAAACTGAGCAGATGATTGATAATATCTTTACATCGATAGACCTCGGTCGAAATTATTTTCAGATACGGAGGGAAGATATCCAGGCGTGGATCTTCCGCCCCACTGAGCTCATCACGAAATCGTCTCTCCAGTGCCTCGGCAAATCCGGCGATTGAGGATAGCGGGTTGTTGATCTCATGGGCAATTCCTGTTGCCAGGACACCGATGCTTGAGAGCTTCTCAGTCTGAACCAGATGGAGTTCCTGCATGCGTTTTTCAGAGATGTCCCGAAGGAAAACAAGGGCTCGATGACGGCCTTCATGCGCATCGATAATCGGCGTTGTCGTCACATCGAGGTAGCGTAGGTTCTTATCCAACAAAGTCATGGTCAGTGAACTGTCGATCCTTTTCCCCCGTATTGCCCGTTCAACCGGACAGTTGACGGGATCCGTGACCGAGCCCCGATGAAATAATTCGGCACAATGTCGGCCGATTTGTGACGCGATCGGAATGAGTCGCCTGCTGACAAAATTGTGATGCTGCACCCGGCTGTTCTGATCGTAAACCAGAATGGCATCGCCGATGGAATCGAAAATCGCCTGAAGCTCATTGGTTTTGTCCCGCAGTTCTACTTCGGCGCGTTTACGCGCGGTAATATCCTGGGTGGTCCCATACAGTTTAAGCACTCTGCCGAAATGATTGATCTGGGGTTCAACAATCGAATAAACCCAACGCTCCTCACCTGTTTCAAAGCGCAGACGATGTTCAATCTCGTAGTTGCGACCAAACTCGATGCCGCGCTGCAGATGGCCGATAACCGTATTATGATCATCAGGATGGACCACACTGGCGAAGTTTTCCTGGGTCACCTGGTCGGCACTGAGGCGCAAGATCCGCAGCAATTCGCTGGAGGCAACAACCTTGCTTGTGGCGGGTTCAAAGCTCCAGGAGCCAACGTGCGTCATGGCCTGGGCTTTGGCCAGATTATACTCGCTCTGGGCCAAGGCCTGTTCCGCCTGCTTTTTTTCGGTAATATCGACAAGAACCGCCAGGCACTCATTGCCCTGTTCGGTCACTTTCGCCTCGATACGAACATACAACTGACGCTGATCAGGATGAATCAATTGCACGCGACATGTCTCTTTGTGGTGGCCGGTAAAAACATCCCGGAGAAAATCAGAGAAAACCGACCTGTCTTCAACTGCAATAAAACGTTCAAATTGTTGCTGGACAAGGTCATCAAAATGGTGTTCGAGCAACGCTTCACCAGTCTGATTAATTGAACGGATGACCCCACCGCGGTCAAAGGTCACATAACCGACGGGAGCAGAATCATAAAGAAAAGCATAAGTATTATGGGAAGCTTCAAGCTTTTTCTGGGATTCTCTAAGTTGCAGGATGGTGTTCTGCAGTTCGATTTCTTTGGCACGCAGCTCAGGTAAATGGTCCGGATTGGATTTTTCTCCAGCAGGTGTTCTGTCTTTTTTCACCTTCTTGCTCATTGTGTCTGCAACCGATCTCTTACAAGGTTTAAGATGATTGGCAAAAGATCTTTACTGACAGCACGAAAACGCATCAACGCCGTATTATAATAATCGTGTCCGCTGTCTCGTGTTCATTCGAAAGCCACTAATTACAATATATTCTTTCGAGTTAAAAACGAGGATTTTTTGTTGTGGGGCGTCAGATTTCCCCTGATGTTGAAAAACCATCAACATCCGTTATCACAGGAAGGACAGCGGCGGCACAAATGTTTTTTGCGCTGTCTGCCTGCGCACCACATTTCCGGCACTCAACCAGTGGTTTCTCGGACAAAAGTTGCAGGCAATCCTTGAGGCCCTGAGTTTGCAGCGTACACATATGCTTGGTGAAGTCTTTAGCACCACAATGAAGACGGGTTTTGTCTGGCATTTTTTCCCTGTCCTTTTTAATAGCTGGCTAGCGGCACAGCGTCGCTTTATCGGCACTAAAAATATTTATCCAAACCCATATGGCTGACCAACCGCCGAAAATCCGGGTAGCCTCGCTTAATCAGAAAGCGCAACATTGAAAAACCTTCAAGAGGCCAGGAGATACGCTCCAAACCCGGTTCGGTACATAGACTGCACTCAGAGAACCGACCCGCTTTTTTGCGAAAAAGGGTTGCGGCTTTATTGTGGTAAAGATCAGTCAGGGAGTATGAATGAAGATTGCCCAGGCTGCTTGCAATGACGGGGCAGGGGAAAACCTCACCATTGTGTCGCACAAATAGCGTATTAAAACCTGCAGTACAGGCTTTTGAAACCGTGCCTGAACGCAGAAATTCAAGCAAGGTTTCACGATGACCACTCCAGGCGAAACGTCGACTTTGGTAAAAGTTGATCATTTTTTTACGATCTTCCGGACTGAAGAGCAGATCATCGAACCGCTCCATGTTGTCAAAGCGGTTCGACGTGATAATACAGGGGGAAATGATGGTAAAAAGGCCATTCTCATCAGCATAATCGGCAATATTGAACAGTTCATCCACATTGGCAGGGACAATGGTTGTTTTTATGCCGAGAATGAGATTATCATTTTCTGTTTGAATATTTTTGAGCTTCTGCAGGCTCTCGTGCAGCTTTTTCCAGGCTCCGGAATAATTACGAATACAATCATGTAGAGTGCCGAGACCATCCATGCCACAGGCCAGAACCAGATCGATACCGGCAGCTCGTAAAAGGGAAATATTTTCGCCGACAACCGAGACAATCCGGTCCGTCAGAATGCCGTTGGTAGTAATTGACAAAGTGCGAAGCAAGGGGAATTTTTTTGGTTTATGTGCCGCTATCCAACCGATTAACTGTCCTATATCGGAACGTAAAAACGGCTCTCCACCGGTCAGATCAATCTCTTTCAGATGAGTCAAGCTCGGAGAGGAGAGCAGCTCCTGTAGCTTCCTCAGGTCGAGGTCAACAACCTCGGCAGGTATCTTCCAGATATTACACATGCCACAACGGCAAATGCACCGGTGGGTGACTTCAATGCTGACGGTTTCAAGTCGGTGCTCTTTACCGGTGAGCTTCTTGATACGATAAAGAATCCCGTTATATAGGAGCGCGGCAACCATCCGTTCTAGTAACCCCCGCAAAAACCATCATTGCCTATCTCTTTTATATTGATATCTTCCTCTTTCCCGGTTTGGCTTTCGATCTTGTCCCCCGCATGGGCTTTACCCGCATTGGCGATGTTGACAGATCCGTGACCGCCCTCAACATTTGGGGCATTTTCTTCCAGGTGAGCGGCACAGATATTTTCTATGCTGTTGGCTGTACTGCCACAATGGCGGCACTCAACCGTTGGCTGACTCGAAAGACGCTTGACTTCCTCATGTTCGCCACGCTCTTTCAGGGCGCACATATGATAATAATGTTTATCGCACTCACAACCCATGATATTTCCTTTTTGTCATCCGTTTGTTACCTGTTTTATCAGGGCAGGGGCCGCTGTTATTAAAAGTAGCGAGGTCATCAATTATCCTTGATCTACCGGAACTGAATATTGACGATAATCACGCCCGAGGGCATCAGCTGTCCATATAGCGGCTTCAACCATTTCCGCTGTCACGGCAAACCAGCTAAAGTGAATGGTTTCGCCCGGTTCGACAGCAGCTTGCGCAACCAATCTGATGTCTTCACGACCGACATCCCCCAAATGAAGTTCCTCCAGACAGATGGGCAGACCGACACCCATACAAAAATCCTGTACTTGTCGAATATGCTGTTGCGGTTGTCCTTCCAGCACAAGTTGAGCCAGCAGACCAAAAGCAACTTTTTCCCCGTGCAGAAGCTGTTGCGTTGCCGGCAACACCGTCAAACCATTATGGATCGCATGCGCACCGGCATGCCCCGCATTTTCCGAGCTTAAGCCACTCAGCAGGGTGTTCGCTTCGACGACCGCCTCAACGGCCGGAGTGACCAGCTTCTGTTCAACTGCCAGTTTAGCCGAGCGACCCGACTCCAGCAGCGTTTCGTAGCAGAGCCGGGCCAGGGTCAAGACCGCCAGGGTCGGAGTCTGCCCGCCGGAAAAACCGCTGGTCCGCCCGCTCCGGGCACAGGTCGCAGATTCCCAGTAACAGGCCAGGGCATCCCCCATCCCTGCTACCAGAAATTTTACCGGAGCCCTGGCGATAATCTCCGTGTCTACCAGAACACATTCAGGATTATGGCGCAGCGACAGGTATTGTTCAAAACCACCCTGATCGTTGTAAATTACGGTTAAAGCGGAACAAGGTCCGTCGGTAGCCGCCGTGGTCGGAACGACAATTACTGGCAGATTCAGTTCATGGGCGACCGCCTTACCGGCATCCAGCGCCGCGCCACCCCCAAGAGCGATAATCAGATCTGCCCCACAGTTTCGTGCTACTGCGACCAACCGGTGAATTTCTTTCCAGGTTGAAACGCCCTGAAAGGGCTCTGAACAACAGCTGATCCCCTCTTTTTCAAAACTCTGTTCTATGCTGACGGCACACAGCGACAGGGCGGTATTACCGCCTATCAGCAGGGCCTTTTTGCCAAGAACCAGGGCGTGTTCACCAATCTTGCTCAGGGCAGCCGGACCCTGTATATAGCGGCTGGCAGAAACTAAAATTCTCATGCTCAAACCTTTCTTTGTCCAGAGCCCGAGGTTGCCTGCGAATGTCGACAATGGTTAGCAGTGGGACCGCAGCGCAAATTTTCAGCCATGGATCCAAAGCTGTCTTTAACACTTATTTGTTTTTGTTGCAGTTTATATCCTCGCTTTTTCTGTCGGACTACCAGTGACTGCGGCCTCCTCCGTCAAAGGACGGTGTGTTTTCTCCACCGCTGCGTGTGTAATAGGTTCCATATGCATCAGACTCTGGCTCTTCTTCCGGCCTCTTTCTGTTTTTCCAGATACGACTGTCATGATGGTCATAAAGGGTGTAAAAAAGATTTTCAACCACCAGGCTCAACTCATCAACATTGCACACCACTTCAACCTGATCACAACAACTGCTGTATAGTTCGATCAAACAGTCGCCTCGTTTCCAGAGAAACTGATCCTCCGGCGTCAGCCACAGCATATAACCAGCTTTTTCCCTGATTTCCTCGAGTGCCCAGTCATTGGCCTCGTTGTAGTTATTACGGCCATCACCAAGAATAATGATGGCCGGTTTGCCGCGCATACCTTCAAGATGATTTTTTTTGAAGTCGACAAAAACCTTACCGTAGTCGCTGTTGTCGTCAAGGTTGACAACCTCTCCCTGCTCGATTGTTTCCAGCAAGGAGTTGACCGGCATGTTACGCAATTGCTCTGTAATTTCAGCAAGCTCGCTGTTAAAAACAAAACTGCGTACATCCATTACCCGATTCTGCAGGGTATGTAACAATAGCAACATGAAGCGGGTGGCATGGCTCACCGAAAAACTGACGTCGCACAGCACCACCAACCTCGGCTTTTCCTTGCGTTTATATTTCAGTGACAATAAAAACGGCACCATGCCATGACGATAATTTTTCTGTATGGTCCGCACCACATGCAACTTGCCGCGCCGCTCCGCTTCTTTCATCCGCTTGACATCTTTACGAATCCGTACCAGCATTCGGGAAACAACATCTTGAATTTCGACGAGCTCTTGAGCAGTAAAAGACGGGTGTTTTTTCGCTGCGCCGGAGTAATTAAACGCCATCGTCTGACTCTGGCTATCAAAACGGAACTCACTGGGTAACGGCGCACTGAGCCGTTGTTGACGTCCCTCCAGTTCAATTTTGATCGTCGGGCCGTCCTGGTCGTCAGATTCTTCCAAAGCCAACAACTCTTCCAGATCTTCCGGATCAATCGGTCCGTCGGCAACAAGCAGCGGGTCGTCTTTTTCACGCTCCTGCAACTGGTTGACTTTCCGCTCCTGTCCTTCGACAATGTGAATCAACGCCGAGAGCATTTCTGTTGGATCAGGACCTTCTTCCACGCCTTTGGATGAGCTGAAAAATCGGTCAAAAACCTGTTCATACGGCCCGATCTCTTTGGCGTTTTTCACCAAAGTCAAACGTAGCAATGATCGCACGGTACGCCTCTCCACCAATCCCCCCAATGACAGTGCCTGAACTGCATCCTGACATTCTCCGGGAGAAACCCTGAGCCCGGCTTCACGCAAGGCACTAACAAAGCGAGTAACGATCTGCTCCATGATCAGGCCAACATTCTGTCTGCTAAATCTTTGACCAGCGGCAGGTCGGCCTGATGTTTGGCAATCGAACCAAGCGTATGGGCAACCACCTGCGGCGTCAGGTCCCTGACTTTAAGGATTGACAAGACATGCGCCCAATCCAAAGTTTCCGATATACTTGGTGGCTTACGCATATTCAACTCCCTGACGGAACGCAGAAACTCCACCATTTTAAGAGTCAGATTCTGACACAGATCTGGATGACGAACCCGCACGATGGCAATTTCACGCTCCAGCTCCGGATAGCCGATGTACAGATAGAGACAGCGCCGTCGCAGAGCGTCAGAAATCATCCGGGTACCGTTACTGGTGAGGATCACCAACGGCCGATTACGTGCCTGAATTACCCCGAGCTCAGGAATTGATACTTGAAAATCGCTCAGGCATTCTAGCAAT
Source organism: Deltaproteobacteria bacterium (assembly GCA_018399135.1). Taxonomy (GTDB): domain Bacteria; phylum Desulfobacterota; class Desulfuromonadia; order Desulfuromonadales; family Geopsychrobacteraceae; genus Pelovirga. Next base: position 20,959 of record JAGYPB010000035.1, read on the forward strand.
AACGCTTCAAACTCATCCCCCGAGCGATCAATCTCATCAATCAACAGCAACGACGGCTTGTCTGACATAAAACTACGCAAAATAGGACGCTGAACAAGAAAGTTTTCAGAAAAAAACAGGCTTTCTTCCGCGGATAGACGTTCGACCGCACCACGCAGGTCGGTTGTGCAGGACAAATAAGAGTCCAGCTGACTTCTCAGCATCTGTGTATAGAGCAACTGCTTGCCATATTCCCAATCGTAAAGGGCCTTACCTTCGTCGATCCCTTCATAGCATTGCAAACGAATCAGAGGATAGTCGAGCACTACGGACAAGACCTTCGCCAGACCGGTTTTCCCGACACCCGGCGGACCTTCTATGAGAATCGGTTTACCCATGTTCAGGGCCAGGAAAACCGCCGTCGCTATCGATTCATCGGCAATATACCCCCCGTTTCTCAGCCGTTCGTTAACATCTTTTTCAGTAATCATAGGGATTTCAGAACCTCCGCTGGCCTGATGGGTGGAATGGTCAGCAACAGACAGGATAGGACCTTTAAAAATCTGCCCCGGGCAAAGCAGATGATGCTCCACCCAAGGCAGATACTCAGTTCGAAACGTGATGCCCGGGGCTACATGCAGTTTTTGAAGACCTGGCGCATTTCGTTGAAACCGATATCCTTCGGGTTTCCTTCGGAACAAATGTCAGCAGCTGCAAACTTGGACAAGGAATCCAGATCCTTTTCCTTCAACCCGAGATCACCGAAGGTTGTGGTGATACCAAGGTCGGCTTTCAGTTCAGCAACCAGATCAATAAAGGCCTCACCGGCCTTCATGTCGGACATGCCAACGGTATTAATACCTGCGGCACGTGCCATCATGGCAAAACGTTCCGGACAAGCGGAAAGGTTGTATTTACAGACCTCGACCATGCCGATGGCATTGCACAATCCATGCGGAGAATCATAGAGACCACCCATTGCGTGAGCCATACTATGGATGATCCCGAGACCCGCGCTGTTGAAGCTGATAGCAGCGGCCATTTCCGCCCAGACCATCTGCTCAATAGCTTTCTCGTTGTTGCGGTTGGCAGACGACTGCCGGAGGTTCTCAAAAATCTGGGTAATCGCCCACAAACCCGGACCATGAGCTGACTGAACCATCAACCGTGAGGCGATCGCTTCGATGGCATGGGCAAGGGCGTCCATTCCGGTGTACGCTGCAAGATCCTGGCTCATACACTGATGCAGGAGAGGATCATTAATCGACTTGCTTGGGGTACAATTCGGATCAAACAAGGCCATTTTGTACATTTTGTCGGTATGGTTGATGATTGAGAAACAAGACACTTCGGATCCGGTACCGGAGGTTGTATTGATGGCAAGATGAGGCAATTTGTTGGCTTTGTTCGCCTTGAAAGCGCCCTCAAAGCTACGCACATCCTGGCCGTCATGGCTGAAAACCAGACGGATGGCCTTGCAGCAGTCGGTGGTGCTGCCACCGCCGACACTGATCAGGCCGTCAAATTTACCTGCCGCCAGCATCTTGGCCCCTTCCATGACTTCGTGGTCTTTCGGGTTGGGAGTCGCCTTATCGTAGACTGACGATTCGACCCCAGCGGCTTTGAGCACACCCTGCATAGCCTCAATAATACCGGTACCCTTCAGGCCGGTCGTTACAATCAACGCATTTTTCATCCCCAGAGCTCTGGCGTCATTGCCGGCCATGGTGTGGGCGCCCCAACCGATATTGACGGCTGGATAGGCGTGAGACATTTTGATCGGGTACTCACGTCTTTCGTTGCTGAGTGTGCGCTTTACATCTCTGAAATGTGGCATGGTCTATCTCCCTTTGTGTTTGGTACTCAAATTGAGCACATGAACAAGTTGATGGCGCTAACCGGGTCGCTGCAGTTAAGGTAACAGTGTTCTACCCTGAGTTGTTCACCACCTGCCGAATACAAAAGCTTTGAACGTTGTGTCACCAAGGCTCGTCAGCAATACACAGACTCTCATTAAGCAAACACAGTGCCAACTGAAAACGATGTTTTATATATTGGTTTTAATGCGCCGTTTAGCAGGCGGATCTCCTTGTCATGAACAATCGATACGGGAAAAAAGCAGGATCAGCCACCGGGGACGAGGCGGTCGGACGGCCTTGTAGAATAGGGAAAATGTCTACACTGGGGAGTTTTTCGTCAGTTTCACAGTTGCAGAGAGGGGGGCGAAAACGGCACTTGCCGGCGATCTGTAGAAAAACGTTTCGCCGGGCCGGCTATGATTGGGTATCAGTTTTTTCTTTCCAGCGTGACACCGCCTGCCGTTGACGACAACGATCCTCAGCCGTCAGAAAGTTGCCGAAACTTCCCCAGGCGCGGCCCATGCAGCCACCGCCGCAAGTGTGCCGTAAGGCACAGGGCTGACACTCGGGCAGGGATGTGACTCGATCCTGACTGAGCTGATGCAAATCGGACCAGAGGGGCAGCCCTTCCTTCAATGCTGCCTCAAGCCCCTTTGAAAAAACATCATCAACGGCGTAAGAATCGGCATGACACATCAGACAGGGGTACAGAATGCCGTCTGAGGTAAGATAGGGTGTTTTGATAAACGAGCAACCTTGAGCGATCGAGCCCTCAGAATGACACCATTCCAGAGCAGCCACACAGCCCATTGCTTGATAATTCCGGCGGAAGACCTCATCCTGCTGCCAGTGCTCCAATAACCCGATGTACTGCTCGGGTTCCGGCGGCCGGACAAGACTCTCCTTGCCGGCGCGTCCACACTGGACCAGTGCACCGCTGCTGACGGAAGCGATACCAAGCCTGGCAGCAAGGGCAAAGACCTCCGGCAATTCCTGCACATTGTGTTGCATTTCAGTAAAAAAAATCGCCAGCCGGGGGGCTAATCCATGAGCGACCAGATTTTTCAAAACCTCCATGGTCCGATGATAAGAATTTTGCCCACGGACCAGATCGTGGGTTTGTGCACAGGCACCGTCGAGACTGAGCTGGACCTGTAAACGGTCGAATACCGGTAAACTTAAAGCGCGTATACTGGTATTGTCAAACAACAACCCGTTGGTTTGCAGAATAATCCGGGATAAATTCCGGTCTGCTGCATAGTTCAAAAAAACCAGCCACTGAGGGTGAAGTAACGGTTCACCACCCGTCAACCTCAAGCTGGAGCCTCCCAAATTGATAAAATCGTCCAGCACTTGATAAAATGAAGCTGGCGGCACTCGCGATTCGGCCCGAGACGGTCCCGCCTCAAACCAACAGTGGGTGCATTGCAAGTTACATGCGGTGGTGATGGCAATGGTCAACGTCTCCGGAAGAGACAGTCCTGCTTGCTCGTAGTCGTGTATTGTTTGTTGGAGTGTCATAACCCCTTTCGCACCATTACTTTGATCACGGCAATTATGAATGGCAGTTGGAGGACAGGGTTAAGAAAGGAATTAATGTTGTGGATTTTTGCTACAAACAAGCATTCCCCCTCTCAAGGAGCTTTACAGATAACCTTGTTATTTAACCACCAGGTTTTTCAAATATTCGTTCAGTCCACATCTCAATATAGAAGAAACATCCACGGTGTCACTCTGCCGCAGTTGTTGAAGCCGCGCCCACTCGGTTTTGCTGACGCGAACGGAAAGGACATAAGTTTTCCTGATTAGCACCAATCTTCCGCCGGGTCACTGATTGACTTATTGTGACACAGTGAAGAGTTAAAACCATGGCATATCTTATCAGGAGGCATGCCATGAAAATGAATCGAATTCAGTTCCAGGCCGGAATGAGCCTGACCCAGTTTCTTGCTCAGTACGGCACCGAAGCTCAGTGCGAGGCCGTCGTTGAAAAATGTCGCTGGCCAAGCAGTTTTGTCTGTCCGAGGTGTGAAGCAATGCAACCGACCATTTACCGACGACATCGCGTCAAGGTCTTTCAGTGTCGCTCGTGCCGCACCCAAACAACATTAACCGAGGGGACGATTTTTCACTCAACAAAGCTCCCTCTGACCAAATGGTTCCAAGCCATGTATTTCTTGAGCCAAACAAAAAACAACGTATCGATTCTGGAACTACGTCGCTTGGTTGGCCTGAGCTATCCCGCTGCCTGGCGGATGAAGCATAAGCTCATGCAGGTCATGTATGAGCGGGAAAGCACGACGCGTCTCTGCGATCGGGTCGAAGTTGACGATGCCTACCTTGGCGGCGAATTTCCGGGTGGCAAGGTCGGTCGCGGCTCTGAGAACAAGGTTCCTTTTATTGCTGCTGTTCAGACCAACGATCAGCATCATCCACAATACATCGTCTTTTCCAAGGTTAAAGCCTTCAGCAGTGCTGAGGTCAAAGCTTGGGCTAGCCGATCATTAGTGCCCACAACGACTGTAGTTTCTGATGGACTGCAGTGCTTCCGATCGGTCACAGATGTCGGCTATGTTCACCAACGGGAAGTCGTTGGTTCAAACCGTAAAAGTACGGACATGGAATGTTTCTCATGGGTTAACACCATCCTGGGCAACTTGAAAAATGCCATCAGTGGGACCTACCATGCCTTTGACTTTGAAAAATATGCTCACCGCTATCTTGGTGAGTTTCAGTACCGTTTCAATCGTCGCTTTGATCTGTCGACACTGCTTCCGCGAATGCTCGTTGCTGCAGTCAATACCGGCAAGCGCCCTGAGCGCTGGCTCCGCTTAGCGGAAGATCAGTGCTAATCAGGTAAGTTTTTGGATGTTTCACTTTTTTCCCCACGTTTTCAATCCTTTCTAGCGATACAACCGGTGCCGCTTCGATAACCAACCGCAGCAATTTTTATCAACCACCAATTCCGGCCATAGCAAAGATCTTATGACCAGCAACGGTCTCCGTAAGTTCGTGACGTACCGATTTTCTCCCAACCAGAGCGCGCAGTGCCATTCTGACCGGCGTCGGTTCGCCTGCCCGCAGAAGAGCGGAAATATCGGTGTCGACATCCGAAAAAAGACAGCCCTTTACCTTGCCTGACGCGGTAATCCGCAGACGGTTGCAATCGTCGCAGAAATGTCCGGATAAAGCCGTTATCAGTCCGATTGTACCCTTAGCTCCGGTTATGCGATATTCTCTTGCAGGACCTGACAGGGAGATCTTCTCAATAGGCATATAATCGTGAGAGGCGCTTATCCGTTCCAGAATTTCGGACCCAGGAACCACCAGCTTTTGCCAACCCTTTTCTTTATTTGCCGGCATATATTCAATGAAGCGAACAGAGTAGTTTTTATGGCGTGTTAAGTCGGCGAAAGCTACCAATTCAGAGTCATTGATTCCGCGCATCACCACCATATTAATTTTAACAGGGATATCCAGCCGCTCTGCCGTTGCTATTCCAGCCAATACGCGGCTAAGCTCATTACGTCGGGTAATTTTTGTGAAAACCTCCGGATGCAGTGAATCAAGACTGATATTGATCCTCTGGACACCCGCCCGTTTCAGGGCCGGCCCCATTTCAGCGAGCAACACACCATTCGTGGTTAACGCCAACTGTTTCAATCCAGGAAGGGTTGATAGATGTGATAAAAAGTCGAGGATACCCTTGCGTACCAACGGTTCCCCTCCAGTGACCCGGATCTTTTGAATCCCTTCTGCAACAGCACAGCTGGCGGCAAAAAACAGTTGTTCGTAGCTGAGAATTTTATTCTGTGGTAACTTTTCGACACCCGTCACAGGCATACAGTATCGACAACGCATATTGCAGCGATCAGTAACCGAAAGCCGCAGATAATTAATTTTTCTTCCACTAGCATCCGTCAATTGCATGATCATCTTCCCAATAGGCTTTACGCCTCCAATCCATATCGTTCAAGTTTGGTGTAAAGCGTCTTGCGATCAATCTCAAGAATCCTGGCCGCCAGACTCTTGTTCCCTTCAACGCTTGCTAAAACCTTGCCAATATGCTCCTTTTCTATCATCCACAAAGGAACAATCCCAGTATCTATGGCACCATTAGCCTCCTTTGGATAGGATTGCAGGGGCGGAGTAAAAGGTAATAGATCCAGCGATATCAACGGTTCCAAGGCCAAAATACTGGCGCGGCGGATGACATTTTTCAATTCTCTGACGTTGCCCGGCCAATGATGGTTGTAGAGGGCGGTGAAGGATTCATCGGTCACTTCCCAATGGGGTTGTTCGGATGATGTTTTTTCTTTTAGAAAATGCATAACCAACGGCAGGATATCCTCTTTTCGCTCACGCAAAGGGGGGAGGTTAATCGGCAGCAGATTGATCCGGTGGAAAAGGTCTTCGCGAAAGGTCCCTTTGTCCACACAGTCCTGAAGTTTTTTATTGGTGGCGAAGACAAAACGGACATCAACGCTGATATCACGACTTCCGCCCAGCCGTCGGAAGGTCCCGGTTTCGATGATACGCAAAAGTTTCACCTGGACATCAAGGGACATCTCCGAAACTTCGTCCATAAACAGAGTACCGTTGTCGGCCAGTTCAAAAAGACCGGCGCGAGCCTTGTTAGCGCTGGTAAAGGCCCCCTGCATGTGGCCGAAAAGCTCGCTTTCCGCCGTGTTCGCATCAAGGCGGCCGCAATTCACCGTGACGAAAGGCTTGTCTTTGCGGGGGCTGGCATCATGAACAGCGCGGGCAATCAGCTCCTTGCCGGTACCGCTCTCGCCAAAAATCAGCACATGCTCTTCCGTCGCGCCCCAGCGTTTGACGACGGACAATACTTTCTGAATCTCAGCACTTCTACCGATAATCTGATTGTCTTCAAGCTTGCCAATTTCCATTTTGAGGTTGATGTTTTCCCGCCGCAGGCGATTTTTTTCATGGGCTTTATCGATGACAATCTCGAGTTCATCGAGTTTTACCGGTTTTGTGAGGTAGTCATAGGCACCCAACTTGATACATCTGACAGCGGTGTCTATATCGCCGTGTCCGGTGAACATGATGATCTCAGGGACGCCGGAATGTTCACGCATCCGTTCAAGAGCCTCGACCCCCCCCATTTCCGGCATCTTGACATCAAGAAGTACTACACTGAAGCACTCTTCGACATAGCGCTCAACGCCTTTTCGACCGCTGCCCGCAGTCTGTACAAGGTATCCGCTGCGGGCCAGTTCCATTTTCAGAAGCTCCCGCAAGGGCGCTTCGTCTTCAACAATGAGAACTTTCGCTTTTTCTTTCATTGAATATCCTGACTCAGCGGTATTTTTACGTGAAATTCGGAACCGACATCTTTACGGCTGTGGACTTCAATGGAACCGTGATGCTTTTCAATGACGTCGTAGGTAATTGCCAGACCGAGACCCTGTCCTTTCCCAACCCCCTTGGTGGTAAAGAAAGGGTTCCAGATCTGATCAAGCATGTCGGGTTCAATTCCACAACCATCGTCAATGACCTTGGCGACAACTTCGGTAGCGTTGAAATCAGTTTCGAGACGAACTGTGCCTGATTCATGAATCGCCTGAAAGGCATTCATGACCAGGTTCAGAAAGACCTGTCTTAAGGCGCTGGCGTCTCCCAGGACTGGGGGCAGGGGGTCGCGAAAATTATTCAGTAGGGTAATTCTTTCGTCACGTCCCTTATGGCGCAGTAACTCCAGAACTTCTCCTATAACCATATTGAGATCGACTTGCTCGAAGGAACCATCCGACTTACGGCTGAAGCTGAGCAGACTTTCGATGATGCCCTTGCAGCGGTACACCTCCCTGACAATGACCCCCAGATACGTTGGGAACTCGAGCAGGCGTTGATCTCCGACCAGGCTTGGATCGTCACGAAAACGCCGTTGTAGTGCCTCGGCATAGCCCGCGACAGAGGTCAACGGGTTATTAATCTCGTGGGCGACACCGGCTGCCAGCACGCCAATACTCGACATTTTTTCGACATGAAGAAGTTGCAGCTCTCGCATTCTCCGATCGGTCACATCACGAAAGAACACCAGAGCGCGAGTTCCACCTGCCGGATCCTCAATCGGTGTAACTACCACGTCATAAAATGCGTTGCGGCCATTATCTTTATGAATGTTGTAATACGAAAGGTGAGAACTTTTTCCACCTAAAGCTTTTTCGATGGGGCAGAGGTCTTGGTTCGACTTTTTATCCGCATGAAACAACGCGCGACAACTTGTTCCGATCAGCGTTTCCGTCGGAAAAAAGCGCGGGCAAACATGGTTGCGGTGTTGAACAAGACCTTTTGCGTCATAGATCACGACGGCGTCACTGATGGCGTCAAAGACCGCTTGCAGTTCGGATTTCTTTACCCGTAAACCGAGATTGGCCGCCTCCAGTTCCTGGATTTTCTGGCGAACCTCACCGTAGAAACCGATTTTTGAACTTTCGATTCCAAGCAGTGTGGTAAGAAAGTTATCGTCTACCTGAGTGGGTTTGATCTGTTTCATCAGAAGGATCTCTTCATGATGCCCAGCAGATCTTCTTCATCTGTCTGCCGTGGCGATGTCAGGACACAGACGTCCTGCAGTGCCAACTTCGCAAGGTTATTAAGATCTTCTTCACGAACCCCCAGAGTTCTTAACCCGCGTGGGGAGTTTCCCGCATCGAGTAAGTTTTCTATTACCTCGACCGCCATCTCTTCGGCAAACTCTTCGTTGCCCTTCAATTCGCAACCCAGAGCGTTCAGCAAGCCGGCAATCTTCTCCGTGACGACCGGGTAATCAAACTTAACTACTTCAGGAAGAAGAACCGCGTTGACGTCGCCATGATTAGCGTTGTAAAGACCTCCGATTGGGTGGGCCAGGGCATGACCGATGCCGAGCAAAGCGTTTGAAAAAGCCATACCGGCATGCAAACTCGCTCGTGATAAAGCCTCTAAATCCTCGATGCGATGCTCCCGGACTGCCCTGGCGTAATTGTCGGCCAACAACCTCAACGCCTGCAAAGCATTGACATCGGTCAGACTTGATGCCGCAACAGAAAAATAGGCTTCTACAGCGTGGGCGAGGGCGTCGATAGCAGTACTACAGACGTGGCGTTCGGGTAAGGTCAGCAACGTTTCAGGGTCGGTCAAGCTGATATCAGGGGCAATACAGCGGCTCATAATAGTGAATTTACACAGTTGTTCCGTGTCATTGATAACCGCAAACTGGGAAACATCGGAGCCGGTGCCACAGGTGGTTGGGCATAATACCAGCGGAGGAATAGGTCGATGGATCTTATCACTGCCCCGGTAGTCACGGATCCTTCCGCCGTTGGCACTGAGAATGGCAATACCTTTGGCAGCATCCATGACGCTGCCACCGCCAAGGCCGACTATAACATCGGCGCCACTGGCGACATATTCCCTGAAGCCTGATTCAATCTCGTAGTCTTTCGGGTTTGACGTGATCTGGTCGAAATAAACGAAACTCAATCCGTATTCCTGCAAACTCTTCATCACCAGATCAACCCAGCCGGCTTCAAATAAGCCTTGATCACTGACCAGGAAAACTTTTGTTGCTCCCAATCGCCTGGCACAGGAACCAACCTGGCGCAAAAGGCCACGACCAAATATGATTTCCGGTACCTCGAATTTATAATGTTGAAAGCCGTTTTTTCTGGTCATTGAGCCTCTTGATATCATCGAGGGGAACAATACGGATACTTTATCCGACACAGTCAATTAAGCAATACTCGTGCCGAAAAATAACATCGTTTTATTTTTTTTAAAGTTCCTTCTGCCGACGGCTCAAGATGAATATATATTCTACGCTGGCGAAATATTCCTCAGATGAACTAATGCTATTAGTCTGTTTTCATGAAGGCACTGCTCCAC
>JAGYPB010000036.1 GCA_018399135.1 Deltaproteobacteria bacterium
TCGAAGATGGTAATTACAAGAACGAAAAAGGTGTTCAGTATCTGCCTTACACGGTGGAATATCAGTCTGACAACACCTTTGAGATTAAAAAGTAGCACCAAATCAATTTTGTATCTGTTCAGCACCGGATCGGGAATCCTGCGTCAAGGGACGTTTTTCGTCATCTATGACCGCTTGTTGTCGCCGTCCATGGCGACAAATACCCTTGTCACAGGACCCCGACCCTGCGCCAGGACAGTGCAGAATAGTTACTAAATTTTAATAAGTTCTTAGAAAAGTTGGGCGACTCTCTTCGGTGAGTCGCCCTATTTTTATTATGCGCGGGTAATTACCGGCAGAATATCCAATGCTGTTGCATAAGACGCCGTCCATCGCTATAGTGCGCACCATGAATGCACTGGAAATCACAAACCTCTATAAAGAGTTCGCTGGCGTACCTGCGGTAAAGGACTTAAGTTTTGCCATCCCTGAGGGGGAAATCTTCGGTCTACTGGGTCCGAATGGCGCCGGTAAGAGTACCACCATCAATATGGTTGCCGGTGTGGTCAGGATCGGTCAGGGGCAGGTGCAGGCCTTTGGTTATGATAACCAGAAAGAGTATCGTCATACCCGTCGTTTGCTCGGCGTTGTTCACCAGGAGATTGTCATCGACAACTTCTTCACTATTGAACAGGCGCTGGAAATTCACTCCGGCTACTACGGTGTCAAGGATGATCCCGCCTGGCGTAATCTGTTAATCGATCGTTTAGGGTTGCGCCCCCACCTGGGTAAGGTCATGATCAAGCTCTCCGGGGGCATGAAGCGGCGCTTTATGATTGCCAAGGCGTTGATTCACCGGCCACGCCTGTTGATTCTCGATGAACCAACAGCGGGGGTTGATGTCGAATTGCGCCATGGGCTGTGGGATTTTGTCAGAGAAATCAATAAGAAGGGCACAACGATCTTACTGACGACGCACTATCTTGAAGAAGCCGAGCAGATGTGTGACCGGATCGGTATTATGCATCATGGTGAAATGATCGCTCTTGAGCCAACCCATGATCTGGTGCGCAAACTTTCCAACCGTCGGCTCAAATTGTGGCTGGAAGAGCCCCTGTCTTCGCTCCCTGCAGGGCTGGACGAGTATGCTCCAACCATTGAAAATGGCGGATCCGTGCTGGTGCTGAACCTTCCCGCTGGTGCCAATGCCGGCGTTATGCTTAAGGAATTGTGCCGGATCAGTTTAAATATCCGTGATTTTGAAACGGATCAGAGCGGCCTGGAAGAGGTTTTTATTCAGTTGACCGGCATGGGAGGCAACAATGGTTCCGCAATCTGAGAATCACTTCTACTCCTGGCTGCCCTTCGTTACTCTGTTGCGCAAGGAGATTTTACGTTTCCGGCGGGTTTCTACCCAAACCTTGCTGGCACCGATTGTCACCGCCTCTTTGTATCTTTTTGTCTTTGGTGCAACCCTGGGTAATCGTATAAGCGTGCTGGAAGGGTTCAGTTATGCCCAGTTTGTCATCCCCGGTCTGATTATCATGGGGGTGATTAATAACTCCTTTGCCAATACCTCATCGTCCTTGTTTATGTCACGTTATCTCGGCGGGATTGTCGACCTGCTGGTCACACCGGTGACACCGTCGCAATTTATCATGGCTTATACCCTGGCAGCGATGTTGCGTGGTCTACTGGTCGGATCAGTGGTATTGGTGATTTCCTTTTTGTTCGCCACCCTGCCCTGGGAATATCCTTTGCTGGCAGCTCTGATGGCGATGATCGCGAGCTTTCTTTTTGCCCAGTTTGGCCTGATTGCCGCTATCTATGCTCATAATTTCGATACCCTGTCGGTTTACACCAATTTCATGATACTGCCCCTGATCTATCTGGGGGGGGTGTTTTACCCAATTTCCATTCTGCCGGATCCCTGGTCTTCCCTCTCCTATTTGAATCCCCTGTTTTATCTGATTGATGGTTTTCGTCATGCGATTATTGGCGTTGGTGATACCAGTTTTGCTATTGCTTTTGGTGTCAGTGCGACGATTGCGGCTACTCTTTTTGTCTGGGCCGCCTGGTTGATTGGCAAAGGATACCGATTGCGCTCATAAACAGTGAGGAAATGATGCTCAGCGATAAACACCGTGCAGCCTATGTTGATTTCTATGATGCGGTCAGGGATGAGTCTGTTCTTGATCGCCGAACGACCATATTGATCGGCCTGGCTGCCGCGATGGCAAATGCCTGTGATCCGTGAGTGCGCCATTACCTTGGCGTTGCCGGGGATGCAGGGATAACCAGTGAAGAAATTGCAGTGGTGCAGGGAGTCTGCATGGCGGTAGCGGCGGGGCGCGTCAATACGCTGATGCGGCAGATCGATAGCAATAAAACCCAGAACGAGGATGACGTCAGATGACGGGCAATAGGGAGGAAGTGGTTCAGTCGCAAGATTCTTTATTGCGGGTTGTCAGTGGGGATAAATGCTTTCGTGGGCTGGTTGCGGTTACCACGCAAACAGTTACTGACGTCTGCGGCAGGCAACAGGCCGATCTGACAGCGACAGTCGCGCTGGGGCGCCTGTTAACTGGAGGCGCATTGATGGCAGGGCTATTGAAGGGCCGCCAGCGATTGTCTCTGGCGGTTGAAGGCAATGGCCCGATTGGAAGGATGGCAGTCGAAGCTGACGCCCAGGGACGTTTACGTGGAACCATCCGCAATCCTCTGGCCGGGGTGCCACCTCGAAATGATAAATTTGACGTGGCTGGAGCCATTGGCAGGGCCGGTTTTCTGACGGTAACAAAAGATCTGGGGCTGAAAAAACCGTATCAAAGCATGGTGCAATTGCAGACCAGCGAGGTTGGCGAAGATCTTGCGTGGTACCTGAGTAGTTCTGAACAGGTACCGTCCTGTCTGGGTCTTGGTGTCGAATTTAATAGTGCCGGCGGTATGGCTGCCGCAGGAGGATTTCTGATTCAAACCCTGCCGCCGGAATTGCCGGAAAAAATTGATACACTGGTTGGACGCATCGAAAGTTTGCCGCCGATCAGCAGTATGCTCAGGGATAAGATTGCTCCGCCTGAAATTCTTGCACGCATTTTTGGTGACGATACTTTTGCTACCTGTGACAGTATCCCTTTGCGCTTTTTCTGCCCCTGTAGTCGCAATCAGATAGAACAGATGCTTGTTGGTCTTGGAGCGGTGGAATTATTGAGCCTGGCACAGCAGCAACCGACAACCTCGGTGCGGTGTGAATATTGTTGTGCAGAATATCTATTTGCTGCACCTGATCTAGAGAGAATGGCTGAGCAACAGGCAGGGTGAATTCATACTGACTTGCTCGGCAGGTGAAAAATAAAACACCATTGAATGTGTAGAGAAGTGAAAGTTGTTGAGCTGACGCTGGAATCTGCCCGCACTGAAAATTATGCCTTTTCAGGCGTCGGCAAGAAGGCCTGCTTGAGAGTTGGTGTAAAACACCATAATTTTTGTTAAAAAGCGAAAACTATTGTAATTTCAATGCAAAAAAAGCGACACCGGTCAGACCAATTGCATACAGTATACTGTATTTTTTGCTTGACAGGGCCGTATAAACTGTCTTAATTTCCGTCACACTGTGGCGATATAACGTGTTTTGACAAGAGCCACGACGCGTGATCAATGTCTTCTGAGGAAGGAGCGTTTCCTATGTTGGATCTCTATTTGCCGGTAATTGTAGTCATCGGCATTGCTTTCGCTTTTGCAATTGGCTCGGTTTTCTTATCGCGGCTTATTGGTGTCAAGCGCTACAGCGAATTAAAAATGTCTCCGTACGAGTGTGGTGTTCCACCTGTCGGTAATGCTAACGAGCGGTTTTCCGTCAAGTTCTACCTGGTCGCTGTTGCTTTCATCGTTTTTGACGTTGAGGTGGCCTTTCTTTATCCCTGCATATTATGTTCAAGCAGCTAGGCTGGTATGGCGCTATTGCAATGGGATGCGTGTTTATTTTCGTGCTGGTTATCGGCTTTATCTATGACTGGAAAAAGGAGCTCGGAATGGGAGTAGGCAGCCCACAACATTAGGTAGCGGCTTCATTACAACGAGCCTGACAAGCTGGTTAACTGGTCGCGAGCCAGTTCAATGTAGCCCATGACCTTTGGTCCCGCTCTGCTGCGCCATTGAGATGATGGCCACCGGTGCCGCGCGCTTTGACCTTGACCGCATGGGTATCCTTTTTCCGTGCATCGCCACGTCAGTCCGATGTTGATTGTCGCAGGAACCGTCACTAAAAAGATGCTGCCGGTCATCATGACCGTTTATGAGCAGATGCCTGAGCCACGCTATGTCATAGCTATGGGCGCCTGCGCATCATCCGGTGGGATTTTTGATACCCCACAGCACTGTCCAGGGGGTCGACGAGTATATCCCGGTTGATGTTTATATCCCTGGTTGTCCTCCTCGCCCTGAAGGTTTGTTGTACGGGTTGATGAAGCTGCAGGAAAAAATCCGCGCGGAACGCAATACCTTCGGTGCAGCTATCGGCGTTGGTGACGTAATTCGCAGTTAGGCTTGCTGGCCGACTGTTCATGACAGGAATAAATCAATGAGCGATCTAGCAATTGTAGAAAAACTCAAGGCGAAATTTTCTTCCGAAGTAATTAACGTGGTGGAATTTCGTGGCGAAACCACAGTTACCGTTAAAAAAGAAAAGATTGTCGATATCTGCGCATTTATGCGTGATAGCGGTGGATACAATCTTCTCTGTGATCTGTGTAGCGTTGACTACCTCGGTCAGGCACCCCGTTTTATGGTTGTCTACAACCTCTACAACATCACTACCAAGGAACGGATTCGTCTCAAGGCACCGGTTGAGGAGCAGGGCGCGCAGATTGATACGGTGAGTACTGTCTGGGGTACGGCCAACTGGATGGAGCGTGAATGCTGGGATCTGATGGGGATCGACTTTGTTGGTCATCCGGATCCGCGCCGGATTCTGATGCCTGCAGATTGGGTAGGTCATCCGTTGCGCAAGGACTATCCCGTTCAGGGTCCGGATCGTGAACCCTACCAGGGGCGGCTTTCTTAATCTACAGGTGACAGGCACAACCACAACAGGGTGAGGCATACAATGGCAGTGAAAAGCAGCGAAATAATGACCATCAATATGGGACCTCAGCACCCGTCTACCCACGGGGTGTTGCAGTTGATTCTGGAGCTTGATGGTGAAGTTGTCCGCAAGGCAACTCCGCATATCGGATTTCTACATCGCGGCGTCGAGAAGCTTTCCGAGCATCGCACCTACCATCAGGTGATCCCGTTGACCGACCGGCTCGATTATCTGGCCCCCATGAGCAATAATCTGGGCTACGTCCTGGCCGTTGAGAAGCTGCTGGGTATCACGGATCAGATTCCTGAACGGGCAAAGGTTGTCCGGGTTCTTTTGGCTGAGTTGACACGATTGAAGAGTCACCTGGTCTGGTTGGCGACCCATGCCCTTGATATTGGCGCAATGACGGTGTTCCTTTATTGCTTCCGTGAGCGCGAGGTCATTACTGACCTGTACGAAAAAATTTCCGGTGCCCGGATGACGTCAAATTATTTCCGCGTAGGTGGCCTCTCTGCCGACCTGCCTGCCGGAGTTGAGCAGGAAATGCGTGAGTATGCCGAAGGCATGCCTGCACATATCGATGAGTATGAAGGGTTGTTGACTGGTAACCGGATCTGGCAAAAACGAACCATCGGCGTTGGAACGATCACAGCAGAGGCCGCAATCGATATCGGCATTACCGGCCCAGGCCTTCGCGCTTCCGGAGTCGATTGGGATCTGCGTCGCGATAATCCTTACAGTGGTTATGAAGACTATAAATTTGAGGTTCCGGTTCGCCAGGAGGGTGATACCTTCGCCCGTTACAAACTGCGCCTTGATGAGATGCGCCAATCAAGCCTGATTATCCTCCAGGCCCTCGACAAGTTGAAGCCGGGCCCGATTCTGGCTGATTGCCCTAAAGTCGTTTTGCCGCCAAAGCAGGATGTTGTCAATAGCATTGAAGGGCTGATCCACCACTTCAAAATTATTACCGAGGGATTCAAGGCTGAACCGGGCGAAGTCTATGTAGGTATTGAGGCGCCCAAGGGTGAACTTGGCTATTACCTGGTCTCCGATGGTAGTGCTCATCCTTATCGGATGAAGGTGCGTCCGCCATCATTTATTAATCTTCAGGGTTTGCCACAGATGGTTGAGGGACGTTTATTGGCTGATGTTATTGCCGTTATCGGAACCCTCGACATCGTTCTTGGTGAAATCGACCGTTAATCTACCCGCTTGTACTATGAGGAAGCTATGACAGAAAATGTGCAGCAAGTTGAGGAACAGGTCGAGGAACTGGAAGAAATTGATCTGACCGCAGCAAATGAAGTAATCGACAAGTACATCGATATGCATGGCAACCTGATGCCGGTGCTTCAGGGAATCCAGGAAGCCTATGGTTACATCCCGGAGGTGACGGTTCATCTGGCTGCTGAGCGTCTTAATGTCTATGCCAGTCAGATCTACGGGGTGTTGACCTTTTATGCCCAGTTCCATCTCAAGCCGCGGGGTAAGTACATTATTCGTGTCTGCATGGGGACGGCCTGTCACGTCAAGGGTGCCGGCCGCATTGGCGACGCTATCGTTGACAGATTGGGAATCGGTCACGCCGAAACCACAGAGGATCTGAAATTTACAGCGGAGTATGTCGCTTGTATCGGAGCTTGTGGGATGGCCCCAGTCATTATGGTCAATGATGCAACCTACGGGAGCATTACTGTCCAGAAAACTGCTGAAGTTATTGAAAAATACAAGGCAATGGACTGATCCAGGGAAGACATCGCTTTAGGTATCGAGGAAAGATTCTATGTCCGAAACTGCTGAAAATCTGAAGGTTCTTATTTGTACGGGAACTGGTGGGCTTGCCTCCGGTGCTGCTGCTGTTGTAGCAGCCTTTGAGGCGGAGTTTGAAAAGAAGGGTGTTGCCGCCAAGATTGGCAGCGCCTGTGACGTCAGCTCCACCGGCTGTCGCGGTCTCTGTGCTAATGATGTTCTTGTTGACATCTGCAAGCCGGGTGAAGAACCGGTTACTTATGATTTCGTGACTGCTGACCTGGTTCCCCAGATCGTTGACGAACATGTTCTGGGTGGTGCCCCGATTGAGAAAAAAGTTGCGGGCCCTTACTATCATAAATTTCTTGAAAAGCAGCAACGTATTATCTTTTCCCGGTGCGGAACGATCGATGCTGAAAGCCTTGATGACTTTCTTGCTCATCGCGGTTTTGATGGAATCAAAAAGGCCGTCACCATGACCCAGGACGAGGTCATCGATGAGGTCAAAAAGTCCGGACTGCGTGGCCGTGGAGGCGGCGGTTTTCCGACGGGACTGAAATGGTCTTTTGCCAAGGGTTCCCCTGGTGATACCAAATATCTGATCTGTAATGCGGATGAAGGCGATCCCGGTGCCTTTATGGATCGTTCGGTGCTTGAGGGCGACCCCTATGGTTTGATCGAGGGATTGATGATCGGCGCCTATGCCATCGGCTGTAAATTCGCCTATGTCTATGTGCGTGCCGAGTATCCGCTGGCGATCAAGCGCCTGCAACTTGCCATCGATACCTGTTACGAAAAGGGCTTCCTTGGAAAGAACTGCCTTGGTCTGGGTTTCGACCTCGATATGCGTATCAAGGCGGGGGCCGGTGCTTTTGTCTGTGGTGAAGAAACGGCGTTGATGGCCTCCATTGAAGGCCAGCGAGGGATGTCACGTCCACGCCCACCATTCCCGGCAGTTAGAGGGCTCTGGGGGTATCCGACCAACATCAATAACGTTGAAACCTTTGCTAACGTTGCTTACATCTTTTACAACGGTGCAGATTGGTTTTCCTCCATCGGGACCGAAGGAACCAAAGGAACCAAGATTTTTGCCCTGACCGGCAAGGTCAAGCATACCGGTCTGGTCGAGGTTCCTGCCGGCACCACGATGAAAGAAGTTATTTACGATGTCTGTGGCGGCATTCTTAACAATCGCAAGTTTAAAGCAGTGCAGGCTGGTGGACCTTCGGGCGGTTGTTTGCCTGCCGAGGCTCTTGATGCCGAAGTTGATTATGATTCACTGATCAAAGCCGGTGCGATGATGGGTTCGGGTGGTCTGGTTGTCATGGATGAGACCACCTGCATGGTTGATATTGCCCGCTTCTTCCTCAACTTTACCCGGGTCGAATCATGCGGCAAATGTATCCCCTGCCGTATTGGCTTGAAGATCATGCTTGAAATCCTTGAGCGGATTACCCAGGGCAAAGGGCAGGAGGGCGATATCGAAATGCTCCAGGATATGGCCTACGACATCAAGAAAAGTTCACTCTGTGGTCTGGGTCAGACAGCCCCGAATCCGGTGCTCTCGACTATCCGTTATTTCCGTGATGAGTATGAGACCCATATCAAGGAAAAAGAATGCCCGTCCCACAGTTGTAAGGATCTTCTGCACTTCCGCGTGATCGAAGATAAATGCAAAAAATGTGGTATCTGCCCGCGCGTCTGTCCGGTGGATGCGATTGAGTGGGAAAAAGGCAAAGTTGCTTATATCGACCTGGATAAATGTACCCGGTGTACTTCCTGTTACGACGCTTGCCGCTTCATGGCGATTGATTGATCGCGTTCACAGCTTGAAATATAAGAGGTCAAGATGGTTAATCTAACGATTGACGGAAAACAGATCACAACTGCCAAAACGTCGACAATCTACGAGGCGGCTAAAGAGAATGGTATCTATATACCAGTGCTCTGTTACGCCAAGAAACTGTTGCCTTATGGTGCATGCCGCATCTGCCTGGTGGAAGTCGAGCAGATGAAAGGGCGGTTGATTCCCTCCTGTACGACGCCGGTTACCGAAGGGATGGTTGTCACCACCCTGTCGGATGAAATCCGCAAGGTTCGCAAAACTGTTCTTGAATTTCTTCTGGTCAATCACGTGGTTGATTGCCCGGTTTGCGATAAGGGTGGCGAATGCGACCTGCAGGATCTGACCTACGAATATGAGGTCGTCACTAATCGCTTTGAGGGGGAAAAGTTCGACTTGCCTACCGACGAAGTCAATCCCCTGATTGAGCGCAACATGAACCGCTGTGTATTGTGCGGTAAGTGTGTTCGGGTGTGTGACGAAGTCGTTGGATACGGTTCTTACTCCTTTATAAATCGTGGATTTGAAACCAAGATTGCAACCGCTTTCGATCGTGGTTTGAATTGTGAGTTCTGTGGTCAATGTGTTTCCATGTGCCCGGTTGGTGCGATTTTGCCCCGCCCCTTCAAATTCAAGGCGCGTCCCTGGCAGCTTAAAGAAGTTGATTCTGTCTGTGGCTATTGTGGTAATGGCTGTACGGTAACCCTGGGCGTCAAGGACAACCAGGTTCAGACCATTCGCTTCAACGAAGATACTGGCGTCAACCATGGCAACCTGTGTGTTCGTGGGCGCTTTGGATATTCCTACGTTAACGATTCCAAGCGCCTGACCAAGCCATTAATCCGCAAAGGTGGTGAGCTGAAAGAGGCGAGTTGGGATGAGGCATTTGCAACCATCACTGAGAAATTCAAAACCGCCGGCAAGGATCTTGGTATTATCAGTGGTGCGCGTCTGACCAACGAAGAGCTTCTACTCCTCAAGCGCGTCAGTTCCGCGATAGGTACCCAGAATCTCGATCATTCCGGTGGCGAGTGCTACAAAGGACTCACCGAAGGACTGAAAGAGACCATGGGCATCAGTGCTTCAACCGGCACCTTCCCACAGGTAGAAAAGTGCGACGCTATACTGGCAATTCGCTCAGATTTTTACGAGACTCATCCGGTGTTTGGAATGGTCATTAATCAGGCTATTCGCCTGAATGATGCACAATTGGCAGTGATTGCTGATAAGCGTGGTAAGTTAAGCAAGCTCCCCAATGCTCGCACCCTGATTCATAAACCAGGCTGTGAAATCAATATGATTAATGCCCTGTGTCAGGTCATCATTGCTGAAGGGTTGGCTCAAACGGCTGGTCTGCAAGGAATTACCGAATTAACCAAGGCGCTGGCGGACTATACTCCAGAAGCTGTTGCCGGGATGGTCGGTGCAGATGCTGAGGCGATCAAAAAAACCGCCCGCGAATTGGCTAACGCCCAAAATGCCGCCATCGTTGTTGCATACGGTTTGCCGTATACAGCTTACAGCAAAGAAATTGCCATTGCTGCAGCAAACCTTGCTCTGCTGACCGGCATTGCCGGTCGCGACGGCTCTGGACTGTATCTGTGTGGGGAAAAAGCCAATAGCCAGGGCGCTGTCGATCTGCAGATTATTCCGGGTCCTGCCGGACTTGGAGCACAACAGGTTCTCAGCACTGCTGCTGAAGGCAAGTTACCGGTGTTGTATCTGGTCGGCGAAGATCCCCTGGTCTCCTATCCTGACCAGACCCTGGTAAAAAAGGCTCTGGAAAAGACGTTCCTGGTTGTTCAGGATCTGTTTATGACCGATTCGGCCAAATATGCCGATATTGTTCTGCCGGCAGCTTCATTTGCTGAAAAAGAAGGGACTTTCACAAATGCTGAACGGCGCATTCAGCGTCTCAGGGCAGGAATCAAGTCCCCCGGCGAAGCAAAGACCGACTTTGCAATATTTCAGCAACTTCTTGATAAGTTGCAAAAAACTGCACCCACCACACCCGCCGCAGCGTTCAGTGAGCTGACCGCCGAGGTTTCCGGTTATACCGATATCATTTACGAGCAGATCGGTGCCCAGGGACAGGTTTGGGGCGGTGAAACGCTGGTTCCCGTGAAAAAGGTTCTTGTTCCGGTTGCCGGCATGGAACCACTACAAGCAGATTATCAGCTTCTCGTTGGCAGCGCCCTGTATCACAGCGGTACGGTCTCGACGCGCTCGAAAGGCCCTATGTCCGTCTGTCCGGAACCTTACATTGAGTTTAATCGTGACGATGCTGCTACCTTTGGTGTGACCACCGGGGAAATGGTTCAACTCAAGGCCGATGGGGTTGCCATTCAGGCAAAAGTCAAGGTTGACAATCGGCTTCCTAAAGGGGTGCTGTTTGCACCTTATCACTTTGGTGAACTCGGACTGAACAAAATCTACAAAGGTCAGTCTGTCATAGCTGTAGAACCAGGTAAAATCTAGACAAGACACATTGTACTGTTGATAGTTCCTATCGACTTTGAATCGGCAGAAATGCCATAGCTGAAGAAGGAAGAGGATGGTCATGACGCCAGAAGTTCTGACACTCTCGAACACACCGGTTCTTTTTACGGTTGCGATGCTGCTAAAAATCGCCGTTGCGTTTGTTGTGATGTTGCTGATAGTCGCTTACGCCACCTATGCTGAACGTAAAATTATTGGTCGCATGCAGACCCGAATGGGACCGACAATGACCGGGCCAAAGGGTTTGTTGCAGCCGATTGCCGACGGGCTTAAGCTCTTTTTTAAAGAGGATATGACACCTTCACAGGCCCATCCGTTTGCTTTTGCCCTGGCGCCAATGATGCTATTGGCACCGGCATTTGTTGCCATTGCAGTTGTTCCATTCGGTGGCGATCTTCACTTTACCTACGATGGTGTTCTGTATGTTGTACCGATGCAGATTACCGATCTGAATATTGGCGTGTTGTTTATCCTTGCCATGGCTGGCCTGGGTGTATACGGCATTGTTCTGGCAGGTTTGGCATCCAACAGCAAGTATGCCCTGCTGGGAGGTATTCGTTCGACGGCACAGATGATCTCTTATGAATTGGCTGCCGGCCTTTCCATTGTCGCTATCTTCATGCTGTCGGAAACCTTGAGCTTGCGTGGCATTGTCCTGGCGCAACAGGGCCCCCTGTGGGGAATTGAAGCTCTGAAATATATCCCAAACTGGTATATCTTTAGCCAGCCATTAGCTTTTGGTTTGTTTCTTGTCGCCTCTATGGCAGAGATCAACCGGACCCCGTTTGACCTCCCGGAAGCTGAGACTGAGTTGGTTTCAGGATTCTGTACCGAATATTCATCAATGAAGTATGCCCTGTTCTTCATGGCCGAGTATGCCAACATGATCACTATTTCAGCAATCACTGCAACAATTTTCCTTGGTGGCTGGAGTGGACCTTTCTATGGCTGGATTAATTTCCTTCTCAAGGTCTTTGCGTTCATGTTCTTCTTTATCTGGATCCGGGCGACCTTCCCGCGTCTGCGTTATGATCAACTGATGCATATGGGCTGGAAAGTTATGCTTCCCCTGGCGCTTGCAAATATCGTGTTTACCGGTATTGCAGTCCTGCTCTGGCAATAACCATAAGTTGCGTAGAGGATAGATATGTTTAAAGAGTTTGCCAAAGGCCTGAGTATCACGCTGAAGCATCTGCTTCCCGGGAACACCACGACAGTGGAATATCCCAAGCAGAGATTGGAGATTGCCCCGCGCTTTCGTGGATTGCATCGCCTGGTACCTGCTCAGGATCGTGAAAAATGTGTCGCCTGTTATCTGTGTCCGACCGTCTGTCCGGCCAAATGCATCACGGTAGAATCGGAAGAGAACGAAAAAGGCGAAAAATATCCCAGAGTCTACGAAATTGATCTGCTGCGGTGTATTTTCTGCGGTTACTGCGTAGAGGCATGTCCGGTTGAAGCTATCGAAATGACGAGCGCTTACGAACTGGCCAACTTCAATCGTGGCGATTTTGTGTTTGACAAAGCACGTCTTCTCAAGTCGTAACAAGGAGCTGCGTACCCAATGGAAATTCTATTCTTTTATCTTGTTGCAGGGGTCGCGATTATATCGGCGTTTTTTGTCGTCAAATGCCGCAATCCGATTAACAGCGCTCTGAACCTGGTAACGACCTTTCTCTGTCTGGCCGTTTTCTACGTCATGCTCGAGTCACCTTTTATGGCGGCCATTCAGATTATTGTTTACGCCGGTGCGATTATGGTGCTGATTATCTTCGTGATCATGCTGCTGAACTTTGGTCAAACGATCAATGGGCGCTATACCCATGGTGTCGCTGCTGCTGGAGTGGTCTCGGTATTGCTTATGCTTGTTGCCACTCAGCTGGTGCGTTCAGGTGATGCGACGGGTACCGGTGGCCCAGTGACCAGTGCGCTGATCGCTGACGTTGGTCACACCGAGCTTATCGGTCGGGCGCTTTTTCTTGATTTTGTTCTGCCCTTCGAAATTGCCGGGGTATTGCTGCTGATCGCCATTGTCGGCGCGTTAATAATTGCGAAACAAAAAGTCTAACAGAGAACGACCTGGGAGATAAAACATGATTACTGTTACTCACTACCTAATGTTGAGCGCTATTTTGTTCGCAATAGGTACCCTTGGAGTCCTCACGCGTAAAAATGCCATCGTCGTTTTTATGTGTATTGAGGTCATGCTCAACGCGGTAAACCTGACCTTTATCGCCCTGTCTCGACATGTCGGCAACATGGATGGTCAGATCTTTGTATTTTTTGTCATGACGGTTGCTGCTGCTGAAGCGGCTGTAGGTCTGGCGTTGATTATTGCGTTTTACCGCAATAAAGAGACACTCGACGTCGACGATTTTAATATGCTCAAGTGGTGATTCTTACCACATTTACGGGTGTTTCAGCTAATAGGAGAGTTTGATGTACGGTAATCTGTGGCTCATCCCATTCTTCCCGCTTCTTGGGGCGATAATCAATGGCCTGTTCGGCAAGAAGATCAAGAATGAAGCGGTCATTGGCGGTCTCGGTACCCTGATGATATTCCTTTCATTCCTGGTGGCGGTACAGAACTTTTTCAGACTGATTGGTGATACCCAAAAAGTCCATGAAATAGTCCTGGCTTCCTGGATGACGGTTGGTAATCTCCAGGTCAATTGGGAATTACTGCTTGATCCTCTTTCAGCCGTGATGATTCTGGTGGTTACCGGGGTTGGTACCCTGATCCATCTGTACTCCATCGGCTATATGCATGGAGAGACTGGTTACTACAGATTCTTCAGTTACCTTAACCTCTTCGCTTTTTCCATGCTGATGCTGGTTCTGGGTGGAAATGCCCTGGTTATGTTTATTGGTTGGGAAGGTGTTGGTCTCTGTTCCTACCTCCTGATCGGCTACTATTATGAGAAGAAAAGTGCCAGCGACGCGGCCAAAAAGGCATTCGTTGTTAACCGAATCGGTGACTTCGGGTTCCTCTGCGGTTTGTTCATTTTGTTCTGGGCTCTGGCCGGACAGGGTGTCTGGACGATTAACTTTGTTGAAATTGCCGCTAATGCCCACCTGCTTGAAGCAGGCGGTGCCCTGATCACGATTATCACCCTGGCATTTTTCCTGGGTGCTACCGGTAAATCAGCCCAGATTCCGCTCTTCACCTGGCTACCTGACGCGATGGAAGGTCCGACGCCGGTTTCCGCTCTGATCCATGCGGCAACCATGGTTACCGCCGGTATCTACATGATCGGCCGGATGAACATCCTGTTTGCCATGGCTCCATCGACGATGATGACCATTGCCATAATCGGTGCAGCGACGGCATTTCTTGCCGCCTCTATCGGTTTGCCCCAGAACGATATAAAACGTGTACTCGCCTACTCCTGTTTCCAGCTTGGATATATGTTCCTGGCCATGGGGTAGGTGCTTTTTCGCAAGGTATCTTCCACCTGATGGCTCACGCCTTCTTCAAGGCCTGCCTGTTCCTTGGTTCAGGATCAGTTATCCATGCCATGCATCATCACTTATCACCATGCCCATCTGCATGATGACCCACAGGATATGCGCAACATGGGTGGTCTCAGATCTAAAATACCGATTACTTTCCTGGACATTCCTGCTGTCACCATTGCTATTGCCGGTGTGCCTTTCTTCTCCGGTTTTCTTCTCTAAAGATGAAATTCTCTGGTGGTCCTTCGGTTCGACAGCAGGTCACCCGATTTTCTGGATTATCGCTGTCTGTGTTGCCGGTATGACCGCTTTCCTGTATGTTCCGTCTGGTGTTCATGACGTTCTTTGGTGCCCAGAGAACAGATGCGTGCCGGATCATATCCCAGAATCACCGTGAATGCATCACCGTGCCGCTGGTCGTGCTGGCCTTCTGGCTGTGGTTGGTGGATATGTCAGGGTGCCGAAAATCCTCGGTGGCGGCAACCATTTTGGTAACTTTCTGGCGCCGGTTTTTGGTCGGCGGGAACTGCATAACCTGAATGCTCATGGCTCGCATGCTCACCAGATATACCTTGATTGCCCTTTCCGGTCATATTGCCTGTTCGGCGGTATCTACATAGCTGGCACAGTGTACATAAGAAGAGAACCTGCACTTCCTGCTCAATTTACTGCGAAGTTTGCCGGCGTCTATCGCTGTTTTCAACAAGTGGTACATCGATGAACTTTACGACTTCGTCTTTGTTAACCCCTGCAAGCGTTTTGGTACATTCCTGTAGCATCTTTGACGTCCGTCTGGTTGACAGTATCGTTAATGGCTGTTATTACCTGGGATTATTAAAGGTTTTGGTGCCAGTTTGCGATACACCCAGACGGGATACATGTATAATACGCAGTGGCCATGGTGGTCGGCGTAGTCGTGATCGTCAGCTTTTATGTCTTTGGTTAATAGATTAATTCTGCCCGCGAATACGATAAAGCTACAAGGAGCGTTTCCACATGGCTGACAACCTTCTCAGTATTATGACTTTCTTCCCGTTGGTGGGTATGATTGCCCTCCTGTTTTTACCGCAGGACAATGACGCAATGCTCAAGAGCTTTGCTTTGGCTGTATCTTTGATTACATTCTTAATCAGCCTCTAGCTTTTGACAATGTGTTCAAGACATCGGGCGGGATGCACTATCGTGAATTCTATGAGTGGATCCATGTAGGTGAATTTTTCAGATGAACTATAACATCGGTGTTGACGGTATCAGCCTGTGGCTGGTGATGTTGACGACGTTCATTATGCCGAGTGCTATTTTTGTCCACCTGGAATGCCCGTTAAGAAAAACACCAAGGGCTTTATGGCGATGTTGCTGCTGCTTCAGACCGGCATGCTGAAGCGCCTTTATCTCATGATCTTTTCCTCTTCTATATTTTCTGGGAACTAATGCTGATTCGATGTACTTCCTTATCGGTATCTGGGGCGGATCGAACCGGATCTATGCTGCGGTCAAGTTCTTTATCTATACGGCTGTCGGTTCGTTGCTGATGCTTTGGTCAGTATCATCTTTGTTTACTACTATGCCGTAGAGTGGATCCCCGGTCAGCGGTTTTGGTGCAGGAGTTCTGGCTGAATATTCCTTATGACGCCCAATTCTGGTTGTTCCTGGCTTTTTGGATTCAGCTTTGCAATCAAGGTTCCCATGTTTCCGCTGCACCTGGTTGCCGGATGCTCACACTGAGGCACCGACTGCGGGTTCTATTATCTGGCCGCGGTTCTGTTGAAGATGGGTACTTACGGTTATATTCGTTTTCGCTATGCCCCTGTTTCCTGAGGCACTGCAAACCTTCATCCCCTTCCTGGCCTTCGCGCTTTCGGTTGTTGGCATTATCTATGGTTCTCTTGTTGCCATGATGCGGGAAGATATTAAAAAGGCTGGTTTGCTTACTCGTCTGTTGCTCACCTGGGTTTCGTAATGCTCATTTGTTTGCCCTGAACATACGGGGATGGCCGGCGGCATGATTGGATGATCAACCACGGCATCTCAACCGGCGCACTATTTCATATCGTCGGGTTTCTTTATGAGCGCCGTCATACCGAACAAATTTCGAGTTTGGTGGTTTGGCAGGTAAGATGCCGATATTTGCGACGATCTTTTGATCATTACCTTCTCATCCATCGGCCTGCCTGGTACCAACGGTTTTGTTGGTGAGTTTCTGGCGCTGATGGGGCGTTTGAGCAACCTGCGTTGGTATGCTGTCTTTGCTACCGGTGTTATTCTCGCCGCTGTCTATATGTGTGGAGTCTATCAGCGCATTATGTTCCCGGTAAGGTCGCCAACCCGGCCAACAAGGAACATCAGGATCTGTCTGCGCACGGGAATTGTCATCATGGCACCGCTGCTTTGTTCGTTTTCTGGATCCGGTATTTATCCTAATACCTTCTTTGATAAGATGAATCCTGCGCTTGAACAATTACTTGAGCAGATGAACAACCAGCAGGTTGCCATCGTTGAAGTGGTGCAGCCTGTGGTTGCGAATGTAGTGGATTCCAAATAATTGTTGATTGAATAAACACTGGTTCCGAGGAGCTGTTCGATGGAAAATCTGGTACAAGAAGCCATCCAGAATGTGAACTTGCATGCTGTCATGCCGTCACTGATACTTACTGTGGCTGGGATGGCGCTACTTCTGGTTGCGGTCTTTTCTCCACGGGGTAAAACTGCACACATTGCCTGGCTGAGCATCGCGGCGTTGGTTGTTGCCGGTATTGTCACCATCATGGGGTGGAATGATACCCAGTATGGGTTTGCCGGGTCGGTGCAGCTTGACAACTTTGCCGCCTTTTTCAGTATGATCTGTATTATTGCTGCCGGGCTTGCCATCCTGATGTCGGATGAATATCTCAAACGTGAAAACTTCCCCGTTGGCGAATATTATCCACTGATTCTGATCACCACGGCTGGTGCCATGTGGATGGTTTCAGGTACCGATCTGATCACTATCTTCCTGGGACTTGAGGTTCTGTCTGTTTCGCTTTACATCCTCGCCGGTTTTTTCCGTGATCAGGTACGTTGTAATGAGGCAGGCTTAAAGTACTTCTTCCTGGGTGCATTCTCTACCGGCTTTCTGCTCTACGGCATGGCGCTTCTCTATGGCGTCAGCGGAACCACCAAAGTTTACGAAATAGGCGCTTTTATCCAGGCCAATCCGGATTCCACAACCAATATTATGTTCATTGCTGGTGGCCTTTTGCTGCTGACCGGCTTTTTCTTCAAGATTGCCGCTGCTCCTTTCCACATGTGGACTCCTGATGTGTATCAAGGGGCTCCAACACCGATCACGGCTTTTATGAGTGCCGGCCCCAAAGCGGCAGCCTTTGCTGCCCTGATCCGGGTGACATTCATCTGTCTTGAAGGAATGCAGGATCATTTAACCACGGTATTCTGGGTGCTGGCGGTGTTGACCATGACCGTTGGTAACTTGATTGCCCTGAGTCAAACTGATCTTAAACGCATGCTTGCTTATTCTTCAATTGCCCACGCCGGTTACGCTATGGTCGGCCTGGTTGCCTGGAACGAGATTGGCTCTGCCGGTATCCTTTTCTACATGCTTGTTTATACTTTTATGAACATGGGCGCTTTTGCGATACTGATTCTTATCGGGCGCAGTGGTGAAGCTAATCTGACCCTGGATGGCGTGGCCGGCCTCGGTTTCAAAAAGCCGATGCTTGGGGTTGCTTTCTGTATTTTCCTGTTTGCTCTGATGGGTCTCCCACCAACAGCAGGTTTTACCGGAAAATTCTATATCTTTGCCGGTGCTATCAATGCCGGTTATATCTGGCTGGCGGTGCTGGGTGTGCTGAACTCTGCGGTGTCCCTTTATTACTATCTGCGTATCATGATCTATATGTACTTTAAGGAGCCGCAGGAAGATTACGCCTGGGTAAACATTTACCCTGCAACAGCTATTTCAATCGTAATTTCTGTCATTGGTGTCCTCTACCTTGGGGTTTTTCCCGGGTCGATCATGCAACTTGCACGCATGGCGGGCTTCTGATTATTGATATGAAAACGTAAAATTAAGCCCTTCAGTTCGCTGAGGGGCTTTTTTTTTGGTAGAATGAGCGACCCTAACTGAAGATGGATGTTCCGGATGGCATTAAGAGCATATCTACGGCGGTTGCTGATCAGCAATGAGCTAAAAGTAATAATGACCGAGGTGGATTGCGATCTGGAGATTGCCGCAATTTGCCGGGATGAATTCAGCTCTTTCAGCGGCGGGAACGCGGTCATTTTTGAAGCCGTCAAAGGGACGTCGGTTCGAATCAGCGCAAATCTGTTCGGCTCGAAAGAGCGGTTGTTGAAGATGCTGGAAGTAGATGAAGAGGGATTGGTAACTCTTATCCGAAAAATGATCCGCTCCGGCACTGATGATGCCGCAACAAATCTTACAAATGCCTGCCGTATACCCTCAATAGAATGTACAGAGCCAGAATATAAGTACCAGGAACTGACCTTAAAGGGAATCCCGGCCCTGCGGAGTTGGCCGCAAGAGAAAGATCGTTATTTGACCCTGGCTCTGACCCATAGCGTCTCACCTGCCAGTGGATTATGCAACCTCGGACTGTATCGTGCAGCAGTGGTTGGAGATCAGGAAATCGCTCTGAATTTCGCACCTGGGTCCGGAGCAGATGATCATCTTCAAATGGCAGAAGCCCGTGGTGAATCACTTCCCGTAGCGTTGATTCTTGGGGCAGATCCTGCTTTGTTCTGGGCTGCCGCGGCACCGTTGCCGACAGGCTGTAGCGAATATGGCTTTGCTGAAGCAATTACCGGCAGGCCTGTGACGTTATCTTCCTGTTTAACCCAACCGCTGAGCGTTCCCGCAAATGCGGAAATCCTCATCGAGGGAGAATTAAGACCGGGTGAGCGGGTAAGTGAAGGGCCTTTTGGCAATCACACTGGTCAATACGTAACGCGTGTTGATTGTCCGCTCATGAGAATTACTGCGATCCGTCATCGCGCGCAGCCAATCTTACCGATTACCGTCGTTGGACCACCTCCCTGTGAAAATATACACCTGGCGAAGTTCAATGAGTTGCTGCTGCGTGAAATGCTGATATTTGACTTTCCGCGGATCACCGATCTTGTTATGCCGGAGATGACAGCTTTTCATGGTGTAGCAGTTATCGCCATAAGGCAGGATTCTGTGGCTGATGTTGCTGACTTGATACAACGGTTGCGCCAACCGACTTACCTTGGCAGATCCCGGTTACTGGTGCTGGTTGACGATGACATCAATATTCATGATCTTGAACTGAGCTGGTGGCGTGCTGTTAACCTGGTGAGTCCTGAACGTGTTATTAAAACCGATAAAGGATTCATCATTAACGCAACGGGTATTAACAGAAACCGTTTGGTAACAGCAGATCAGGCGACGACAGCCCTGATTAGAAATCGACACTATCAGGTTTCGTCTGAAGCTCTGGAGAATTTAAAGCTATGAATAATCCGCTCAGTGATAATCGCGCCCGCGCTTTGACCACACTGCAGCAGGTATTCGGTTATCGGAGTTTTCGACCCTATCAGGAGGATGTTATTGTCAGTCTGGTCGACGGGCGTGACGCCTTTATTCTGATGCCGACCGGAGGAGGTAAATCGATCTGTTTCCAGATTCCGGCCCTGATCAGACCAGGCGTAACGATCGTTGTATCGCCCCTGATTGCTCTGATGAAAGATCAGGTTGACAGCCTGGTTGCCTTAGGTGTCCGGGCGGCCTGCCTTAATTCAAGCCTGAACGCGCATGAATCACGAGAAGTGCTGGATCAATTTCATAATGGCAGCCTTGATTTGCTCTATGTGGCTCCTGAGCGTTTGATGAGTGACGAATTTTTAAACCTGTTGCGGAAGGCAAATCCGGCTCTGTTTGCTATTGACGAGGCCCATTGCATTTCCCAGTGGGGGCATGATTTTCGTCCCGAATATATTCGACTGGGCGAGTTACGAGTCCTTTTTCCTGCCGTGCCGATCGTAGCCCTGACAGCTACGGCCGAAAAACATACGCGGGCAGATATCGTCAACAGTCTGCAGCTGACAGACCCTCATCGGGTCGTCTGTGGATTTGACCGACCAAATATCCGCTATAGCCTTGTGGATAAGGTGAAGCCTTATCATCAGCTCTGTGACTTTCTGCTACGCCATACTGGAGTGTCGGGGATTATCTATTGTCTGAGTCGTAAGCGGGTCGAAGAAGTCGCAGAAAAATTAAGCCGGGACGGTTATCAGGCTGCAGCCTACCATGCCGGAATGAGTTCCGAGACGCGGCGTTCGGTACAAGAAGATTTCCTGCGTGACGATGTGCAGATTATCGTTGCTACTGTGGCTTTCGGCATGGGTATTGATAAACCCAATGTGCGCTTTGTTGTTCATTATGATCTGCCGAAAAATATCGAAGGGTTTTATCAGGAAACCGGCCGCGCCGGGCGTGATGGCTTGCCCGCCGAGGCCCTGCTGCTGTTTGGTTACGCTGATATCGCTCTGTTGCGTGGATTCATCGAAAAAAATGAAGACCCGGAGCAGCAGCGTACTGAACTACACAAGCTCAACGCTATGGTGGCTTTTGCCGAAGCGGGAATCTGTCGGAGACGGGTGCTGCTTGGTTATTTCGGTGAGATGGTTGATGCGGACTGTGGAAACTGCGATATTTGTCTGAATCCGCCGGAAAAATACGATGCTACCGACTATGCCCGGAAAGCATTATCCTGTGTTTATCGGGTAGGACAGAATTTTGGTGTTGGACATGTCGTCGATGTCTTGCGAGGAGCTGAAAATCAGCGAATGAAAACATTGCAGCATGATCGACTCTCAACCTATGGTATTGGCCGGGATGTCAGTCGTGACCACTGGAATTATCTGTTGCGCCAGTTGATTCAGCTGGGTTACCTGGAGCAGGATATTGCTCGCTACTCGATACTGAAGTTGACTGAACAGGCACGTCCCTTGCTGCGTGGTGAAGAAAGACTTGAGCTCAGCAAACCGCGAACCAGGGTACAACGAAGCAGAAAAAAAGACCATCAAATCAAAGGGCAAGAATATGATCAGGCACTGTTTGACGAATTGCGCAAGGTGCGCAAACAGATAGCCGATCGAGACGGTGTTCCTCCCTATGTAGTGTTTGGCGATGCAAGTCTGGCGGAGATGGCGGCTCTGTTGCCGACCAAAAACAGTGAGATGATAGCTGTCAGTGGCGTCGGGCAGGTCAAGCTGCAACGTTACGGTCAGTCTTTTATTCAGGCCATCAACGGCTTTCTCAGTCGGTAGCTGTATGGTTCGGGAGGTACTATGAAAATCATATCATTTAACATCAATGGGTTGCGGGCACGCTACCATCAACTTCAGGCGCTGGTCGAAAAGCATGATCCTGATATTATCGGACTACAGGAAACCAAGGTTCATGATAGCGAATTTCCCCATGAGCCATTGGCAGCGCTGGGCTACCATATTACCCACCACGGTCAGAAAGCACACTATGGTGTTGCAACCCTGTCCCGCCGTGAACCGCTGTCAGTAACGAAGGGGTATCCTGATGAGGATCCTGATCATCAGCGCAGAACCCTGATCACTGCTTACCCGTTGGCCGATGGCACCAGGGTAACAGTCGTTAATGGCTATTTTCCGCAAGGGGAAAGTCGCGCCCATCCGGTAAAATTTCCTTGTAAACGTGATTACTACGAAAATCTCACTAATTGGCTGATAAATGAAGCTGACCCGGACGACCAGTTGATTGTTCTCGGGGATCTGAATGTGGCACCGACGGATGCAGATATCGGCATTGGTGAAGAGAATGCCAAACGTTGGCTGCGCACCGGGAAATGCAGTTTTCTGCCGGAAGAACGCGGCTGGTATGAAAAGCTCTATAGCTGGGGGTTGCAAGATAGCTGGCGCACATTGAATCCAGCGGAAACTGAACAGTTCAGTTGGTTTGATTACCGCTCACGTGGTTTTGAAGATAACCCCAAACGTGGCTTAAGGATCGATATGATCCTGGCGACAACTAGGCTACAGCAGCGTTGTGTCAATGCCGGTATCGACTACGAATTACGCAGCATGGAAAAGCCCTCGGATCACTGCCCGATCTGGGCCGAATTTGCACTGTAGGCTAAATATCATGTATCTGTTCAGCACCGGATCGGGGATCCTATGTCAAGGGACGCTTTTCGTCATCCATGACCGCTTGTTGTCGCCGTCCATGGCGACAAACACCCTTGCCACAGGAACCCCGATCCCGCGCAAGGATTACAGCTGAATAGGTACAACATAATAAGCACAAAGAACCAGCTTTAGTCTGGAAACGACCCTTTTCTGCCGTGACGGCGAATATTTGTACCCCCTGACTTCGATGATATAAGAGCTTAAAAAGGATGACTTATGTTCAGTTTTATCCATGCTGCTGATATCCATCTCGACAGCCCCTTGAGAGGGCTTGAACTGTCGGAAGACGCCCCCCTTGATGAGATCAGAGGGGCGACAAGAAAGGCTTTTGACAACCTTGTCGATGTGGCCGTTCAGGAGAAAGTCAACTTCGTCCTTCTTGCAGGCGACATCTACGATGGCGACTGGAAGGACTTTAACACCGGGCTCTTTTTCAACAAGCGCATGGTGAGGTTGAAAGAGGTGGGCATCAAGGTTTTTATTGTGTCGGGTAATCATGACGCTGCCAGTCAAGTCAGCAAAAGTCTTCGTTTGCCGGAAAATGTTTATGTCTTTGCCAGCCGTAAACCAGAAACGCGCATCCTGAATGATATCGGTGTTGCTATTCACGGGCAGAGTTTTGCCGCCCGGTCTGTTACCGAAGACCTGAGTAACAGCTATCCACAGGCGAATGATGCGTATTTCAATGTCGGTTTGTTGCACACGGCGCTATCGGGCCGGGAAGGGCATGAGCCTTATGCGCCCTGCACCGTCGCTGGATTAATCGCCAAAGGCTACCAGTATTGGGCCTTGGGGCACGTTCATCAGCGAGAAATTGTACATGAGGATCCCTGGATCGTTTTTCCGGGGAATATCCAGGGGCGACATATCCGCGAGACGGGTTCCAAAGGTTGTACTCTGGTGACCGTCGCAAGTGGTCGGGTCACCCGGGTTGCCCATGTGCCCCTCGATGTCCTGTGTTGGCAACAATGCCGGATTGATGTGACGGATAGCCGTAATGTCGATGAGATCTATGAGCGGGTGCAAAAACACCTTGAAAATGCCCTTGCTGCAGGAGAGGGGCGACCAGTGATTGCGCGACTGGAATTGTTCGGCACAACCCCTTCACACCATAAGATTCAGGCACAATCTGCTTATCTGGCTGAAGAATTTCGCAATCTGGCCCTTGATCTCGGTGGTCAGGGTTTGTGGCTGGAAAAGATCCGTTTCAATACGAAGGAAATCCTCGATTTGGATGCCTTTATCCAGAGTGATGAGGCCCTCGGCAGTCTGATCCAGAGTCTGATGTCGCTGCAACTTGACCCTGAGAGTCTGTTTGAAATTGACCCGGATATCGACGGGTTTCTCAATAAATTACCGCCGGAACTTCGAAGCGGTGACGAACCGTTTGATCCTGCTGATCCAGATCAGTGGGAAGAAATACGATCAGATATCAAGAACCTGCTGATTGCGCGTCTGCTGGAGTCCGGAGGTGTTCAGTGAAGATCAATCGGCTGGATTTAAAGGCGTATGGGCATTTCACTGATCGCGTCATCGATTTTCGTTCGGTCACGCCCGGCCTGCATATCATTTATGGCCCCAATGAGGCAGGCAAAAGTACCGCTCTCAGGGCGTTACAGGGTTTGCTCTATGGAATCCCGCCGCGCACGGCGGACAACTTTCTGCATGACTACAACAAACTGATGATTGGCGGTCATCTTCAAAATGTCGATGGCAAGGAGTTGGTCTTTTGGCGGCGCAAGAGAAATGTCGGCGATCTTCTGGACGCCGGGCACAATGCCATTGAACCTGCCGTTCTGGCGGATTTTCTGCACAGTATCGAAGAGCCGTTGTTTACCGCCTTGTTTGGTATTGACCACGAAACCCTCGTTTCCGGTGGCCGGGATATATTGGAGCAAAAGGGGGATGTCGGTCGAGCGCTGTTCTCTGCCGGCGCCGGCCTCTTATCGCTTCATGGACTGATCGACGCTATGGACAAGGAGTGTGAAGGTTTATTTAAGACCGGGGGTAGCAGGCCGGAACTGAACCAGGCAATCAAAGCGTATCAGGACATCAAAAAACAGATCCGTAACCTGGCATTGTCGAGTACGCAGTGGAAGGAACAGCAGGAGATATTTGACACGGCGTCCAGCAAACTGGAAGAAATCGACGTGCGAAAACGTGATCTTGGTGTTGAACTCGAAGGACTGAAACGTTTACAGCGGGCTATTCCCTATCTGGTTAAGCGCGTCAAGTTGCAGGAGCAACTGGCGCAATTGGGTCGTTGTGACTATTTACCGGTGGATTTTTCCGTGCGTCTGCAAAAGGCCCGGGAAACTCAATTGCAGATTGAAAAATCTTTACAAAACTCCAGGTCGCGGCAGTCAGAGCTCGAAGAGAACAAAACCAGGGCTTCTTTCCGTCAAGATATCCTCGATCAAGCGGAGACGATTGATGTCTTTCACCAGGGGCTCGGGGTGCAGAGACAGGCTGCGACTGATCGACCCAACATCAATAACCAACTGATTGAATGCCGAACCAGAGCAGAGACCGTACTGAATCAGATTGCGCCGACTCTCAGCCTCACTCAGGCCGATCAGATCAAAAAACTGCTGGGTAGAAGGAAAATCATCCTTCCCCTCGGCAATCGTTTTGCCGGTCTTGAACGAGCATTGACCCAGGCCAAAGCCAGGGTCGGCAATCTGAATAAAGAGTTAAATCGTCTTCAGACACAGTTGGATGCGTCACCGGAGGTTGGTGATGTGCGGGGCTTGAATGCCGCTGTTGCTACTGCTCAGAGAACCGGAGATGTCGATGGTTTAATAAGGGCACTTGATCGCGATGCCGGAGAATTGATGGTCAGCGCTGCTGCTGATTTACAACAGATTGGTCTGTGGACCGGATCGCAGGAAGACTTGCTGTCTATGGCGCTGCCATCTGCGGCCACGATTGATCTGTTTGTCGAGCAATATCGCGAGGCAGATGACTGTCAGCGCCGCAACCGCCAGGATCAGCAAGATACACAACAGGAGCTTGATCAGATTCGACGTGATATTGAAGCAATCAAAAAAGCCGGTGCCGTCGCTACCGAAGCGGATTTATCCAAAGCCAGGACACGTCGTGACCAGGGCTGGCAGCTGATTAAGAGGGTTTGGCTGGGCGGCGAAACGCTGATACAGGAAATCGGTTCCTACGATGAACATCAGGATCTGCCCGGCGCGTTTGAGCGGGGCATGTATTCAGCGGATGAGGTGTCCGATCAGTTGCGTTCTGCCGCTGACCGTGTTCATCACTTTGCCGGCCTGCTGTCCGAAGCCGAAAAGCTGGAATTCCGGCAGCAACGTCTGCTGGCTGAAGATGCCCAGCTCGCCGGGCAGAAAGGACAGCTCGATGAGGAGTGGCAGGCCGTTTGGGCCGATGCCCTGCTGCAACCCCGTTCCCCCCGGGAGATGCGCAGCTGGATCGACCAATGTCATGACGTGCGCAGAAAACTGCGCGAAGGCAAACAGAAAGAATCAGAAAAACTGCCACTGATCGAGCAGCGCAAACAACGATTGTCGGCATTGGTTACCGAGCTGAAGAATGTTGGTCACGACAAGAGCTTTACCACGGAGGAATTGTCCTCAGTGCTCACTTATGCCGAACAGATTCTGATAGAACGCAAGGAGATAGAGGACCAGCGCCGGAAGGTGATGAGCGATCGTGAGCGAAATCACAAGGATCTTCTGGACGCTACTGAGGAGCTGAATGCGTCAACGCAAGCCATGACTGTCTGGTCGCAGGAGTGGGATACCGCCCTGGACGGGTTCGGCCTGCCTGTTGATGCGTCAGTTGAAGATGCTGCGAACGCTTTAGAGGGGTTGCGTATCTGTCTGGATGCCAACGCAAAGATTGAGGGCTATCAGCAGCGCCTGACGGACATGGATCAGCATGCCCATCAATTTGTTGAATCTGTCAGTTCCCTGATTACGTCGGTCGCACCTGAGCTGGGGGACCTTCCCGCTGATCAGGCGGTTGTCAAACTCCAGGCCATGGTCAAGGAGGCTGAGAAAGCCAAATCAGTTCTGGAAAAAGTTGATGAGGACCTGGAAAGGACATTAGAAGAAACCCGTCAGGGAATTGTTGACCTGCAAGCGCTGGAGCATGAGTTTACTGCCCTGCGCAAGCAGGCTTGCTGCGGAACGGATGAAGAATTACTGCAGGTTGATGTCCGTTTCCGGGAGTACCAGGTGGCTCAGGGGGAGTTGAAAAATCTTGAAGGAACGTTGTTCGGGATCGCCGAAGGGATTGATCTCGATGTGCTGGAAGAACAACGTCAGCAGGTTGATCCCAATGAACTTCCGGGACGGATTGCCGATTTGAGTCAGCAGATACAGGAGAAGTTGGAACCACAAATCAAAATATGGTCCGAGAAGAGGGGGGTTGCGTACAGCGAACTTCAAAAGATGGATGGTAGCGGCGAGGCTGCAGCGATGGAAGATGTTGCACAGGCAGCCTTGGCCAGGGTGCGGCGTCTGGCAGATCGCTATTTACGCGTTCGTTTAGGCAACCAGTTGCTGAAAAGGGAAATTGAGCGTTATCGAAAGGAAAATCAGGATCCGATTCTAAAGACGGCGTCCCGCTACTTCTCCGAACTGACCCTTGGTGCCTTCCCTGGTCTGCGTGCAGATCTGGATGACAATGGCAACCCGATTCTGGTCGGGGTTTGCCCTGATGGCATGACCAGAAGGGTCGAGGGGATGAGCTCCGGTACGCGTGATCAACTTTATCTGGCGTTGCGGCTCGCGACCCTGGAGTGGCGGCTTGAGAAACATGAACCGATGCCCTTTATTGCCGACGATATTCTGGTGAACTTCGATGACGTTCGTTCTGAGGCAACATTGAAGGCGCTTGCTGAATTGGCCAAAAAGAATCAGGTTATCCTGTTTACCCATCATCGACAGATTGTTGAAGCGGTGGAAAATCTCGCCATGGATGAACATGTGAGGGTTCACTCGCTTTTAAACTGACCATTTTTTGATTCGGGTTGAGTGGGCTGTCTCATGTGAAATTCAACGCGTTGACATCCGCTCAAAGAGAGGTCAGAATTAAAGGCAAGTTGGGAAAAAGAAAAGCGGCAAAGGGCCGCTGTATTGACAATCCAGGAGGCGTCTATGAACAACCTGAATGTTGGAAAAAAATTATTGTTGGGCATGTTTGTCGTTGCCGGATTAATGCTGCTGAGCACAACGGCGGCAGCACAGGATATGTATCTCAAATACAATATCCATACCCAGGTTGATCGGGCAAACGTGCTGAAGGGCAGCTACGCTAATTATACCAACCCGGGTGACGGACACCTCATTATCCCGGCGGGAACAAAAATCAATATCACCAAAAAGTCCCGGCGCGGATTTTATTTTACGCATGACGTTTCGTCACAAGAGGCCTTTGTCGAATTTCATGAGCCTAGAATGGCTATGAGTGTGGACGCCTATCTTGATCTGATCACCTCACCCTCACCGGTCAATCTGGCAACGTTTTCCGCCACTGACCAGAAGGGAATAAAAGCAGGCAGCGCTATCGTCGGGATGTCCCGCGAGGGGGTGATGACAGCTCTCGGCTATCCCGCCGCTCATCGGACCCCTGATCTTGATGCCAGTCGCTGGATTTATTGGCAGAATCGTTTTCGCACCCTCGCTGTCGATTTTGGTGCCGATGGCAAGGTTTCGTCCATCACTAACTGATGTAATGTATTTGATGTTAAAGAGACGAGGTTGAAGGTTGAAGGATGTCAAGCGCATTGCTCTGGTCACTGGAGCGAGCAAGGGGATCGGTGCGGCCATTGCGGTCGATCTGGCGGCAGAGGGTTTTCACCTCTGGCTGAATTACCGCTTTGATCAGGCCGGAGCTGAGAAAGTAGCAGAACGAATCCGGGCCGCAGGAGGCAGCAGTACTCTGTTGTGCTTTGATGTCGCCGACAGTGCTGAGGTTGCCGGGGTGCTGGAGCCGCTGCTTGAAGAACAAACACCTTTTGTGTTGGTCAACAATGCCGGTTATGCCCGTGACGGTATCATGGCAATGATGCCGGAGCAGGATTGGCAGGACGTTCTATCCGTCCACCTGGGGGGGTTTTTTAATGTGACGCGGCCGGTGGTAGCACGGATGCTGAAAAAACGCTGCGGACGCATTATTAATATTGTTTCGACCTCAGGTGAAACCGGGGTCGCCGGCCAGGTTAATTATTCGGCCGCCAAGGCGGGACTGATCGGTGCGACCCGATCCTTAGCGGCAGAGGTTGGTCGGCGCAAGATTCTGGTCAATGCGGTTTCGCCGGGGTTCATCGAAACCGATATGGTAAGTAGCCTCCCAAAAGAGCAGATTCTGCCATCGATTCCTTTGGGGCGCTTCGGTACCCCGGAAGAAGTAGCAGGGCTGGTGAGCTTTCTCTGTTCAGATAAGGCCGGCTACATCACCGGCCAGGTGTTTGCGGTCAACGGTGGCGTGCACATTTAAGCCAAAGGAAGCAAACGTGAAGCGAGTCGCTATTACCGGCATTGGCATCATTTCCTGTCTCGGGCAGGATATCAGTACTGTCGGCGCGGCATTAAAAGCCGGGTCTTCGGGTGTCGTTATTGACCCGGAACGGATTGAATTAGGCTTTCGCAGCCCATTAACTGCCCAGATTAAAGACGTTGATGAAAAGATCCTCGGGCGCAAACAGCGAAAAAGTATGCCCGATTTCGCTGTCTGGGCCTATGCCGCCAGCACAGCTGCGCTGCAGATGGCAAGACTTGATGCTGCCGCTATCCAGAATGATCAGACCGGACTCTTGTTTGGGTGTGATTCCAGCTGTATTGCTGCTATCGAACAGGTAGAAGCCCTCAAGGCCGCCGGAGAAACCAAAGGGATCGGCAGTGGCCAGATCTTTCGTTCCATGACGTCGACGGTCACCATGAATCTGAACACCCTGCTGGGAACCCGTGGTGCCTGCTGGAGTCTGAGTTCTGCCTGCTCCAGCGGCGGCCATGCCGTCGGCCAGGCGGCCGATCTGATCCGCCTGGGACGGCAGCAGCGGATGATCTGTGGCGGCGCCCAGGAGATCAACTGGCAATCGATGTGCAGCTTTGATGGCTTGGGCGCTTTTTCTGTGCGTCTGGATGACCCTGCTGCAGCCAGCCGTCCTTTTGATGCCGAACGCGATGGGCTGGTTCCCGGCGGCGGTGCGGCGGCTATTGTTCTCGAATGCTATGATCTGGCACAGCAGCGTGGCGCCACTATTCTCGGAGAAGTTCTCGGTTACGGTTTTTCTTCCGATGGCGAGCAACTGTCGGTTCCGTCGCGTGACGGTTTGGGACGTGCCATGCGCATGGCGTTGGATGACAGTGGGCTGGCTGCCGCTGAAATCGATTATCTCTGTGCTCACGCGACATCAACTCCGGCCGGGGATGCGGCCGAGGCGGAAAATATCCGTCGCATGTTTGGTGCCAGAACCCCACCCATCTCAGCTCTTAAAGCCATGACCG
>JAGYPB010000037.1 GCA_018399135.1 Deltaproteobacteria bacterium
TGGGTGTTGATCTCGTCTGATTGTTTGTGTGACTCTTCCTTTACCGGGAGGAGTGAACCTATAATGATAAGTGTATCTTGTTCAGCACCGAGCCTTCGGATCCTATGTCAAGGGACGCGATTGTTTCCCGTTGGGTCATCCATGGCCGCTTGCTGTCGCCGTCCATGGCGACAGACACCCTTGCCATAGAACCCGAAGGCCCAGCGCAAGGATAGAGCTGAATAGTTACAATCATTTATTTGTTTTGCTGGAGCCAGGTGCGCATGGTTTTTTATTTTAGCCTCGGATACTGCCTTGGTCGGGAGGTGAGATGGTGGAAAAAAGAATAAGTTATGCTGACCTGCTGGCGGCGCTGGAGGAGTTTGGGCTGTCGCAGCGCGCCAGTCTGCGCCAGATTCGTGAGCGTCATCGCGAGCTGGTACGTCGTTATCATCCTGACTGTGGCCAGGGTGATGACCCCGAGCGGATTGTTCGGATTAACGCCGCCTACGCGATTCTCAACGATTATGTCAGTCAGTATCAGTTCGACTTTTCGCGTCAGGCATTTTACGACCGTTATCCGGAAGAGCGACTGCGGGAGCAGTTTTATGGTGAGAATTTATGGCAGGGGAAATAATCGTGATTTTAGCTAAAAAGCCTGTAGCCGGCTGACCGTTGTGTGGTAATCTGATTAGCTTTGTCAGATGTTATCTTTTCTTTAGGTGAATGATGTGAGTAATGATCAAACAGCGGCGTTGACGGAAGTCAGTCGTCCCTCGCGCTACCTCGGTGCTGAGCTGGGGAGCTTGTGCAAGCCCGACGACCAGGTCGAGGTGCGCATGGCGCTGGCGTTTCCCGATGTCTATGATGTCGGCATGAGCCATATCGGTTTTCCGATTCTTTATACAATTCTCAATCAGCTCGAAGGGGTTGCCGCCGAGCGGGTATTTTCCCCCTGGATCGATATGGAAGCCTGGCTGCGTAAACACGACCAGCCCCTTTGTTCCCTGGAGTCGCAGCGCCCCCTCGGGCAGTTTGATATCATTGGTTTCACTCTGCAGTACGAGCTCAGTTACACCAACCTGCTGACCATGCTTGATCTGGCCGGCGTGGCGCGGCGCCGACAGCAGCGCAGCGAGGATGCCCCTCTGGTGGTGGTGGGCGGCCCTTGTGCTTTTAATCCGGAACCGTTGGCCGATTTTTTTGATGTGGCCCTGATTGGCGATGGCGAAGAAGCGGTCGTTGAACTGGTAGAACTGGTGCGTCAACGCCGGCGTGCCGGCTGGTCGAAAACACGCTTGCTGAGTGAGTTGGCACGCCTCGAAGGGTTTTATGTGCCGGCCTTCTATCAGGTTGAATATCTTGACGATGGACGGGTTGCCGATATTTCGCCAGTCACTGATGAATTTCCTGCGCAGGTACGGCGCCGTTTTCTAGCTGACCTCGATCGTGCCCCGTTTCCGACCAATCCTATCGTTCCTTTTCTGCAGACGGTGCACAACCGCGTGGCGGTAGAGATTGCCCGTGGCTGCCCCCGTGGCTGCCGCTTCTGTCAGGCCGGCTATATCTACCGCCCGGTGCGCGAGCGTGAGCCGGAAACCATCCGTCAGCTGATTAACGAGTCGCTTGAGCGTTCAGGCTTTGAGGAGATCTCTCTGCTTTCCCTGTCAACCGGTGATTACAGCTGTATCGAGCCGTTGTTGCAGCGCTTGATGCGCGAACATGCCGGTAACCAGGTGGCCGTATCGTTACCCAGCTTACGCGTCGGTACCCTGACTCCGGAGTTGATGGATGAGATCAAAAAAGTCCGCAAAACCGGGTTCACCCTGGCTCCTGAGGCCGGTAGTGAACGCTTGCGTCAGGTGATCAATAAAGGCATTCGTGAAGAAGATCTGCTCACTGCCACAGCCCAGGCCTATCAGGCCGGCTGGCGGCTGATCAAGCTCTATTTTATGCAGGGGTTGCCGACGGAAATCGATGCTGATCTTGAGGCGATTATCGCGTTGGCAGCGGCGGTTAAACGCAGCGGCAAGGGCACCGGGGGTAATGATGTCAACGTGGCGGTATCGACCTTTGTCCCTAAACCCCATACCCCTTTCCAGTGGGAAGCGCAGATTGGTCTTGCTGAAACGCGGCGTCGTCAGTCGTTATTGCGCGATGGATTACGGCAGAAAAAGCTGCGTTTTAAATATCATGAAGCGGAACTGTCTTTTCTCGAGGGGGTGTTTGCTCGTGGTGATCGGCGTCTGGGGCAGGTGATTGAAGCGGCGACGGATCTGGGGTGCCGGTTTGACGGTTGGCGCGAACATTTTGATTTTGGCCGCTGGCAGCAGGCTTTTGCGGCTTGCAACCTGGAACCGGAGTGGTATCTACGCCAACGTGAAGAAGACGAAACTCTCCCTTGGGGGCATATCGACTGTGGCCTGCCCAAGGAGTTTTTTATTGCCGAGCGGCGTAAGGCGCTTCAGGGAGCTTCGACCGTTGATTGTCGTGATGGTGATTGTCACGGTTGCGGAGTCTGTGATTTTGAGCAATTGCGTATGCGTTTTGCGCAAAGAGCGGTGGTTGACCCGGCTGAGTCTGTTACTGACGTCAGTATTGCTGAAGCAGCACCGGAGCGTTTTACCCGCGTCCGCCTGATCTTGAGCAAGCTGGGACGGGCACGTATGGTCGGGCATCTGGAATATCTCAAAATGTTTCAACGAGCTTTGCGGCGGACCCGTTTGCCGGTACGCTTTTCGCAAGGATTTCACCCGACCCCGAAGGTTTCTTATCTGGAGGCGTTACCCCTTGGTGTCGCCAGTCAGGCGGAACTGATTGATCTGGAACTGCTCTATCCGATGGCTATTGAAAAGGTTATATCAGATATCAACGTTCAGCTTCCGGAAGGGTTCAAAATAATCAAAGGTGACCTTATCCCCTGGAAGTCGCCATCTCCTTCCGTAGCGGTGGCCTCCAGCTGTTATCTGGTTCCGTTGCCGGAGCAGCCACCACCCGACCTCGAACGGCGTATCAGCAGCCTCCTCAGCGCAGCGCAGCAAATGGTGACGCGGATGAAAAAAGGGGTGCCGATTGCGATAAATGTCCGAGAATCACTGGTCGCCATCGCCTTGACAACAGAGGGGCTTGAGATTGAATTGACCAAAGGCGGCCCCTTGCTTTTAGCTGCCTGGTTGCTCGATCTGGAGGTGGAACAGGTGCGACGACTGGGAGTTGTGAAGACGGGGAATAAACTGAGAGACTGAAATCACCGAATACAGAAGAATTCAGAAGATAGAATGCTGACAAGTCAGGAGAGAACATGACCAAGGAGCTGGTAATCAATACCACCTCCCACGAAACCCGTGTTGCGTTGCTGGAGGGTGGGCACATTGCCGAACTCTACATTGAACGGGAGCGGGAACGGGGGATTGTGGGGAATATCTACAAAGGGCGCGTGATCCGGGTATTGCCGGGGATGCAGGCGGCCTTTGTCGATATTGGACTGGAGAAGGCGGCTTTTTTGTATGTTGCCGATGTGTTTGATGAGATCGAGCAGGTTGAACGTCACATCGATGGGGATGAGGAGGTTGCCGGACAGAATGGCGGAGAACTCTCGTCGCCACTCCCTCCCATTGAGGATCTGTTGAAAGAGGGGCAGGAACTGTTGGTGCAGGTATCCAAAGAGCCGATCGGCACCAAGGGCGCACGCATTACTTCCCATATTTCCCTGCCGGGGCGTCATCTGGTGTTTATGCCGACGGTTGATCATATCGGTATATCACGGCGGATTGAGTGCGAAACAGAACGGGAGCGTCTGCGCAAGGTTGTTGAAGAAATACGTGAACCGGGAACCGGCTTTATTGTCCGCACCGTTTCCGAAGGCAAAAGTGCCGATGATCTGCGCCAGGATATGGAGTTTCTTGTCGGCTTGTGGAAGAACATCAGCCGCGGTGTCGACAGTGTCAGCGCCCCTGAGCTGATCCACTCGGATCTGGATGTGACCAGCAAGGTTCTGCGCGATATCCTTACCGAAGAGGTGCAGCGTATCGTTGTTGATGACCTCGATGAGTACAATAAAATCCTGCGTTTTCTCCGTACCTTCATGCCACGTATCAACTATCGTGTTGACCTGTACGAAGCAGAAGAACCGATTTTTGATGCCTATGGGCTGGAGGTAGAAATATCCCGTGCTCTCGGGCGCAAGGTGTGGTTGAAAAGTGGTGGCTCTATTATCATCGAGCAGACCGAGGCGTTAACGGCCATCGATGTCAATACCGGTC
Source organism: Deltaproteobacteria bacterium (assembly GCA_018399135.1). GTDB lineage: Bacteria > Desulfobacterota > Desulfuromonadia > Desulfuromonadales > Geopsychrobacteraceae > Pelovirga. Next base: position 4,242 of record JAGYPB010000037.1, read on the forward strand.
GTTATGTCGGCAAGCATAATCTTGAAGATACGATCCTTAAAACCAATCTTGAAGCGCTCAAAGAGATCGCTTTTCAGCTGCGTCTGCGCAATATTGGTGGGTTGATCATTATCGATTTTATCGATATGGAAAAAGAAGCGCACCGTGAGAAGGTGCACGGGGCGCTGGAAGAGGTGCTTAAAGGGGATAAAAACAAAACCAATATCCTCAAAATATCGGAGCTTGGGCTGGTGGAGATGACCCGCAAACGGGTGCGTGAGAGTATCGGCCGCACTCTCTGTGAGCCTTGCACCTATTGTGAAGGTAAGGGTTATGTCAAGGGGAAGCTGACCATCATTTATGAAATTCTGCGTGAACTGCATCGTGAGCTTGCTGACCTGCCCGCCGGAGCGGTGACCCTGCTTGCCCATCCGCGTATTGCCGGTTTGCTGGTGGATGAAGAACGCAGTGGTATCGATGTACTGGAAAAACGCTTTAATCGTTCGGTGCAGATTAATCCGCATCCGGAGTTTCATATTGAACAGTATGAGATTCAGCTGGGTTGATGCTATTGTTGTGTCGATTCAATATTGAACCTAGGGGCGGGGTGACCCCGCCCTGGGCACGGAAACCGCGCCCTTTAAACGAAAAAAACCTCCCCTTTCCTTTTCGACGACAGGGTTGAAGATGGCACGTAAACCGCGACTGCATTTCCCCGGCGCCATATACCATGTACGTCTGCGCGGCAATGGTGCGCAGAAGATTTTTACCGATGTTGCTGATTACACCCGGTTGTTACTGCTGCTGCAGGAAGGGGTGGAAAAGTTCGGTCATCAGATTCACAGTTATGTTCTGCTGCCAACAGAAATACGACTGGTGGTTGAGGTCGATGAAGTCCCTTTAGCGCGGATTATGCAGCAGCTTGGGTTTCGTTATACGCGCTGGTTCAATGATCACCATCAACAGCAGGGACATCTGTTTCAGGGACGCTACAAGGCCATTCTCATTGATCCGGAATTGTACCTGCTCCCCCTGGTGCGGGATCTGCATCTGGCACCGGTAAACGGTGCCATCGAAAGCGATCCGATGCGTTATCCGTGGAGCAGTCACCGTGCCTTCTGTGGTCGGGAAAAGGTGCTGTGGCTGACTCAGACCCTGGTATTTGCACACATTGAAGAAACCGGTATCCGTGCGCTGATGCGTTTTCATGCCTATGTCAATGAGGGACTGGCCAAACCTGCTGAGGTGAATTTTCAGCGCGGTGGGGAATATGATCCGCGGGTGCTGGGGGATAAGGATTATGCTCGCGGTGCGCTTAAACTGGCCCGCCAGACTCGCCCCTTGGAGGTTGATTCGGAGCGACTGCTGGCTCTGGTTCTGGCAGATTTTAACCTGACAGAGGAGGAACTGGCAGCTGTCGGGAAAAGTCGGCAGTGCTCGCAGGCACGTGCTTTTTTAGGCTGGCTGTGCCTGGAAACCGCCTGCATGACTCTCACCGCATTGGGGAAGCGCCTCAGGCGCGATGTCTCGTCGTTAAGTTCGGCTATCCGACGTTTGCAACTGGCGGCTAAAAAAGATCCAGGCTTGACTGAGCGTTATCGAAAACTGCGAAAAAAAGCTTTGAAGCTCTAACTGCATCCGAACGTCGTCCTTTTAGCTTTCTTCCTCTTCAATTACCTCTTCATCTGCGTTCCTGAAGTCCAGCAGGATCATGCCACTGAACATATGGTCGCGGTAAATTTCGAGGCGTAATAATCTGCCACTGCGATCTACCGATACCTTGTCTCCATCAATACGGGTCGCCAGTTTAGGCCAGCTACCATTGTTGCCAGCGAGGGTAAACTGGTATCCGGGCAGGGGTTCAATCCGAACGTGGGAGTTAACCGGCAGAATAGTGCCAGGGGTGACCTGGTGGTGGATGCCGTCGATCATCACGGGGATGGCTTCAATGTCGGCGGAAATTTGTACCCGGCGCGGGTGGAGCAGGGCCAGACGGTTGTTGCCATAGTGGATACGGTAACCGTTATCTTCCGGTTGCAGCGAGATCAGCGGATTGGTGCCGCTGGTGTTGATTTGCGGGTCAGCAGGTAAGGGGAAGTTGTAGAGATTGCGGTGCATCTGGTTCAGGTCAAGGTGGATGCGCCCCTGAGCTAGCGTCATCTGCGCATCTTCACGGATAACTCGGGCAACGGCTTGGGGGGTGAGTTCAAAATCACGGCTGAAAGAGATGCCGACCTGCTTCATCAGGGCTTCGAGGGCCAGCAGGTGGTAATAGGTGCGAACCGCTACCGGGTGGGCTTTGCTTGCTTCGAGGGTAAGGGCCGGTTTGCCGTGGCGTAGGGCAAACCAGCTCAACGATTTCAGGGTCGGGGCATCAGGGTCAAGGGTCGCAGTGTCCATGTTCTTGATCTGAAAATGTTCGTCGGAGCTAAGAACAAAAGGCGATATGTCGGTAATAATGACTGTTGCAAGTTGCTCCAGGTTACCGAACCGGATGCCGGGGAGAGTCTGCTGATCGATGACGACAGATTGCCCCCAGCTGCCGGGGTTGCGTTGCCGGTTGATGCGCTCGGGGTGGTAAAACCCGCTGCCATCGTGGAGATTGACCAGCAGATCGATCTGCTGATCGAGAACCATTGTCTTGATTCTGGCAACGCTGTCGTAGAGGGGGTCGGTGTGCTCAATGTGGGCAAATTTCAGATTCATCTCCCCGCGCTCGCGTTTCAGGATGGCCTGGGGATGAAGATCGGGGACAATCCACAATTGCCCGGTGGTGATCTGATAGCGGGTGATCAGGGTAGCGGCTGCATGAAATCCGCCAGGCTCATCACCATCGATGCCGGCAGTGATCAGGAGGGTTGGGCCGGGAGCGACGCCCGTGTTACGGACAAAGGAAAAGTCTGCTGTTGCGGTTGTCGCGCAGCAAAAAATGAGGACGAGGGCAAACAGCAGATGGGGCACATGAGCTGCTGAAGGGGTAGTTGATCGGAGCATGGACGATTCCTTCGTCAAGAAAAGGAGAACGAAGGCGTATCCTAGAGAAGGAATGAGATGTCTGTAAAGATTATTTTACATAAAACGTCACCCGGAGAGGTCAATCAGTTCATTGACCTCTCCGGGTTGTTTTTAAACTCAACAAGTTAAGGCGTTATTGCCGTCGCCCAAGCGGGAATCTGGTTTATGGTGATATCAAAAATCGGGATGGCCAGCAGGTAAGTGAAAGCGACCGCAATAATAATGCTGACGATATTCAGACCGAAACCACTTTTCGCCATCTGGGGAATGGTGACATAACCGGAGCCGAACACAATGGCGTTGGGCGGAGTAGCAACAGGTAGCATAAACGCGCAACTTGCGGCAACTGCAGCCGGGATCAGCAACAACATCGGGTTTTGTCCCAAGCCGACGGCAATGGCGGCAAGGATCGGCATGACCATGGCGGCGGTAGCGGTGTTGGAGGTCAGTTCGGTTAAAAAGATGATCAGGGTTGCAACAGCAATAACCAGGATCAGAACCGGAGCATTTTCCAGCAAGGTGACCTGCTGACCGATCCACTCTGCCAGTTTGGTAATCTTAAAGCCTTCCGCCAGGGCCAGGCCCCCACCAAAGAGCACCAGAACCCCCCAGGGCATTTTGCTCGCCCAGTGCCAGTCCATGACAAAGATGTTTTTCTTTAAGTTGATGGGAATCAGAAACAAGACCAGGGCGCCGGTCATGGCGATGGCGGCATCGGTAACCATGGCCGGATCTGGAAACAGAAAACTGAGTTGTTTGCGGAAGATCCAGGCCAGTGCTGTCAGGAAAAAAACCTGACCGGTCCAGCGCTCACCGGCGTTCATGCGTCCCATTTTACGCAGTTCTTCAGTGATCAGATCGCGACCGCCGGGAACTTTTTTCAGTTTCATCGGGTTGGCAACACGGGTCAGCCACAACCAGCACAGCGGCAACATCACTACCACCAGCGGCACACCAAAGCTCATCCAGGTCGCAAAGGTGATTTCATAGCCGTAGGTTTTATTCAGATAGCCGGCCAGAACCGTATTCGGCGGGGTGCCGATCAGGGTCGCAACCCCACCGATAGAGGCGGCATAGGCGATACCGAGCATCAAGTTGAGGCCAAAATTAAAGTTGCCTTGAGAAAAGTCAACGGTTTTGTCCATCCCTTCTTTTTTGCCTTCGTCGATAACATGGGCAATGATCGCCAGACCGATCGGCATCATCATGACGGTGGTAGCGGTATTGGAAACAAAAGCCGAGAGCGCTGCGGTAGCGACCATGAATCCAAAGATCAGTCGAGGTGGCGAGAAACCGACCACCTTGACGATATTCATCGCAATCCGCCGATGCAGGTTCCAGCGCTGCATCGCCAGGGCGATGATAAAGCCACCCATGAATAAGTAGATCAAGTGGCTGGCATAGGGCGCTGTCGCCTTGCCCGTTGCCATGATCCCCATCAGCGGAAACAGGGCAATCGGTAGCAGACTGGTAGCAGGAATCGGCAATGATTCACACATCCACCAGGTTGCCATCAACAGAGCGATCGCGGCCATTTTCTGGGCGGTGGGTTCCATTCCGGCAGGGGTTGGAATGATCAGCATCAGCGCAAACAGTAGTGGTCCGAGCCAGAGGCCGATCATCTGGCGGCGACTGTATTCACGGGGTTCTCCTTCTTCTATGCCACCAGGTCCCGATTTAAGCCGTGACGTATGCTCAGCCGGTGCTTCTTCCATCTCATCCGCCAGGTCAACATCGCGTTCCTGTTGGTTTTTGCTGAACAGCAGATGTTCTTTGGTCAGGCGTTTAGCCATCGCTTTCGGACTGAAAACAAACAGGGATTTGGTTTCATCATGCATGCGCCAGAGGCGATCCCAAACTGCAGTTATCATCGATTAAGCTCCTTGTGGTTGGGTCATGGCGCATACAAAGCGCCCGGAAAAAATCGGGAAAGTTACCCACCTTGAGCAAAAGCAGCGCCAAGGCTGCTGATAGAACAGCAGATTGGTTAAAAAATTAATTTAAGTCATTGATTTTTTAAAAGTTTAAATATTTAAGCAAGGCATGTTGCTGTTGTTTGATAACGCTGTTATGCGGCCGTCAAGACAACCAGACAGAGGTGAATTAGAGCTATATGTGGCTGAAATCAGCCATGCAAAGGTGGTCCCCGGAGCGCAGATGGAAATTTAAAACGTATGTTGAAAAATGATTTTTTTGACAGGGTTTTGGGGAAAAATAACTTCTGGTCTTTGTGCTCTGATGCAGGGGGAAATTTTTAACCGCAAATTTCTTGACAGCCTTCGGTGGTGTCGTTATAGTTCGGCGTTGCGGCGCAATTCCTGCGTTTGCGGTATGAAGACTTTGCTAAGAGGAGAATGTCAACAATGTATGCGGTGATCAAGACCGGAGGCAAACAGTACAAAGTTTCCGAAGGCGACCTGTTTAAGGTCGAAATGATCGATGGCGCGGTGGGTGATACCATCGAGCTCGATCAAGTCCTCATGGTCGGTGGCGCAGAGGTTAAACTCGGAACACCTCTCGTACCAGGTGCCAGGGTTAAGGCACAGATCGTTGCCCAGGAAAAAGACAAGAAGATTCTTGTTTTTAAATCCAAGCGACGTGGAGGTAATCGTAAAAAATACGGCCACCGTCAACCTATTACCCGGCTTAAAGTCGCGGCGATTGAAGCTTAAGGAGGCTATCTCATGGCTCATAAGAAAGCTGCCGGTAGTTCCAGAAATGGTCGGGACAGTGCCGGAAAAAGGCTTGGTGTCAAACGTTTTGGCGGTCAGCAGGTAAGTGCCGGCTCAATTCTGGTACGTCAGCGCGGCACCACATTCCATCCCGGCAACAATGTCGGTTGTGGAAAGGACTATACCCTGTTTGCTCTGGTTGACGGGGTGGTGACGTTTGAAACAAAAGCCAAAGGGCGGAAACAGATCAGCGTCTACGCGGCTTGATCCTGTTTTTGTGATGTCTGGTTCTGAAGAGCCCGGTACTGCCTGTCAGTTGCCGGGCTCTTCAGTTTAGACCGGGCACTGAGCGGATTGATAAGGTATGAAGTTTGTTGATCAGGTAAAAATCGACGTCAAGGCCGGAGATGGCGGTCGCGGGTGTGTGTCGTTCCGGCGTGAAAAGTTTATCCCCATGGGGGGGCCGGATGGCGGTGATGGCGGCCGTGGCGGCGATGTGGTGTTTATCGTTGATAGTGGTCTTTCCACCCTCCTTGATTATCGCTATATGCGTCATTACCGGGCCCAAAACGGTGCGCCGGGAATGGGTAAAAATATGCATGGCAAAAGTGGCGAGCGACTGGAGTTGCAGGTGCCGCCGGGAACCCTGATCTATGATGATCTAAGCGGTGAGGTATTGGCCGATCTGACCAGTGAGAACACCGAACTGTTGCTGCTTAAGGGTGGACAGGGGGGGCGCGGTAATGCCCGTTTTGCCACCAGTACCAATCGTGCCCCGCGGCATGCTCAGCCGGGCATTGCCGGTGACGAAAAAACCCTGCGCCTGGAGTTGAAACTCCTTGCCGATGTCGGACTGGTCGGTCTTCCCAACGCCGGTAAGTCGACCCTGATCGCGGCCATTTCTGCTGCGCGCCCCAAGATCGCCGATTATCCTTTCACCACCCTGATTCCCAATCTGGGGGTAGTACGTTATGGTAGTTACAAAACTCTGGTGGTGGCTGATATTCCCGGCCTGATTGCCGGTGCCAGTCAGGGGCAGGGGCTGGGAACACGCTTCTTGCGCCATGTCGAGCGTACCGATCTCTTTCTGCACCTGGTTGATCTCTCCTGCATGCAGGAAGGTGATGCCTTCGATAATTTCCAGATGATCAATAACGAGTTGCTTCAGCATGATGAATCCCTGGCGCTGAAGCCGCAACTGGTGGTGTTGACCAAGATTGATGTTCCTGAGGTCCGTGAGCAAATTGACGAATACCGTCAGCAGTTTGAGGCCCGGGGCTATCGGGTGTTGGCCATTTCGGCCGTGACCGGCGAAGGGGTCAAGGAACTGGTTTATGCGCTTGGCAGTCAACTTGAGCGGCTTCGCTGCGGCGAAACCGATGGAGAAAACGAGTGATGATGTTCATTTTCAAAAAACTCTGTTGAATTGATATAAGTTGCTTTTATGCGAAGTGCTCTTTTTTCTCATGTAAAGCGGGTAGTTATCAAGATTGGCAGTGGTGTTATCTCTAACACTGCCGGGCTTGAGAACGATCGGGTAGCGGCCATCTCAGAGGATATCTGTCAACTGCTTAAGCGCGGTCTTGAGGTCGTGGTTGTCTCATCTGGTGCTGTAGCCGCCGGTAAGGGGCAGCTCGGCATTGTCGGGCGGCCACAGACGATCCCCCAGAAACAGGCGGCAGCAGCTATTGGTCAGACTCGGATCATGCGCGAATACCGCGAAACCTTTCAGACCCACGATTTTAACGTCGCTCAGGTGTTGCTCACCCGCGATGATCTGTCGAACCGCCGTCGTTATTTAAATGCCCGCAATACCGTGATGACTCTGCTGGAATATCATGTCACGCCCATCGTCAATGAAAACGATACGGTCGTGGTAGAAGAGATCCGTTTTGGTGATAACGACAATCTCTCCGCTCTGGTAGCCAGTCTGGTCGAGGCTGATCTCCTGGTAATCCTCTCCGATGTTGATGGTTTTTACGATCGTGATCCCTCTAGCGATCCGCTGGCACGGCTGATTCCGCTGGTTGAGCGGGTCACACCGGAGGTTGAAGCTATGGGTGGGGGCTCCCATGGCGTTTTAGGTACCGGCGGCATGGGAAGCAAGCTCAAGGCGGCCAAGCGGGCGGCCTTGAGTGGCATCGGCACCCTGATCGTTAATGGGCGCACTCCCCATATCATTTCCCGGGTTTTTGCCTGCGAAGAGGTTGGTACTTACGTGCTGCCGGCCCAGTGCAAGCTGACGGCGAAAAAACACTGGATTGCTTTCTCAAAAAAACCGCGGGGTAAGCTGCTGATTGATGATGGCGGTAAGCGTGCCGTTCTCTATCGTGGCAAGAGCCTCTTGCCGTCGGGAATCATTGGAGTCGACGGCGGTTTTGAGCGTGGTGATGCCGTGCGCTTATGTGACCATGAGGGCAAAGAATTTGCCCGCGGAATTACCAGTTACTCGTTGGCTGAAATTTTGCAAATTATGGGTAAACAGTGCTCCCAGATCGAGCAGGTTCTCGGTTATAAGTATCGTGATGAGGTGATCTGTCGCGATGATCTGGTGGTAACGGCAGATCAGGAAGAGGAGGCTGGACAATGACAATTGCAGAGCAGATGCGTACTCTTGCTGTGGCGGCCCGACAGGCCTCGCGGCACATGGCGACCCGGTCGACAGTCACGAAAAACCGGTTGCTGGTGACTATGGCAACGACCCTGGAAGCCCACCAGGAGTGGTTGCAGCAGGAAAACAGCAAAGATCTGGAGCGCGCCAGACTATCCGGCATGGCTGCGGCCATGGTTGATCGCCTGGCCCTGACCGGAGAACGTATTATCGCCATGGCCGATGGTCTGCGCGAAGTCGCCGCCCTGCCTGATCCGGTCGGCGAAATTACCGGTATGTGGCTGCGCCCCAACGGCATCCAGGTCGGTCGGCAACGGATTCCTCTTGGGGTGATTGGCATCATCTATGAGTCGCGCCCTAACGTGACGGCGGATGCCGCCGGATTGTGCTTGAAGAGCGGCAATGCCGTTATCCTGCGTGGTGGATCCGAGGCGCTGGCCTCCAACCAGGCCATCGGGAAGTTGCTACAGCAATCTCTGGTCGAACTGGGTCTGCCTGAGGCCGCCCTGCAGGTGGTGACAACCAGTGACCGCAACGCCGTGACCGAACTGCTCAAGCTCGAAGAGCAGATTGATCTGATTATCCCGCGCGGTGGTGAAGGGTTGATCCGTTTTGTGGCTGAGCAATCACGGATTCCGGTGATCAAACATTATAAGGGCGTCTGTCACACCTATATCGATAGTGAAGCTGATCTGACGATGGCCGAACAGATCTGTCTGAACGCCAAGGTTCAACGTCCGGGGGTGTGTAACGCTCTGGAGACGCTGCTGGTTCATCGCGACAAGGCGGCAGTTTTCGTACCGCAGATTGTTGCGGCCATGCGTCAGGCCGGGGTCGAGGTGCGCGGCTGTGAAGCTGCGCGACAATTGGTGGCCGATCTGGTGCCGGCTACAGAAGATGATTGGTACGCGGAATATCTCGATCTGATATTGGCCTTGCGGGTGGTGGATAACTTTGACCAGGCGCGCGAACATATCGAAACCTATGGTTCTCTGCATACCGAAGTGATCATTACCACCAATTATCAGCGTTCCCAGCAATTTTTACGTGAGATCAATTCCAGCGTGGTGATGGTCAATGCCTCCTCGCGCTTTTCCGATGGTAATCAATTAGGACTAGGGGCAGAGATCGGTATTTCTACCACCAAGCTTCACTCCTTCGGGCCGATGGGGCTGGAAGATCTGACCACGCGCAAGTTCGTGGTGTTGGGTAATGGTCAGGTGCGTGCCTAAAAATGCGTATCGGTGTGCTCGGAGGGACATTTAACCCCATCCATAACGGCCATCTTCATATTGCCGACGAGGTACGCAAGAGTTGTCAGCTCCATCAGGTATGGTTTGTCCCGACCTGGCAGTCACCTCATAAGGAAATTGTGGCAGATGTTTCTTTTGCCCAGCGGCTGGCAATGGTAGAGGCGGCGCTGGCCGATCATCCTGAGTGTGTTGCCTGTAATGTGGAAGGGCAGCGCGGTGGAACCAGCTTTTCGGTTGAAACCCTGATGCAGTTGCGCCGGCAGTATCCGCATTATGAATTTTTCTTTATCATGGGGCTTGATTCCTTTCGCGACATCAGTCTGTGGCACAGATACCAGGAATTATTCGAACTGGCACATATTGTTGTGACTGCCCGACCGGGCTTTGTCGGTACACTTCAACAGTTGCTGCCGGTTGCTATCGCCGATCGCTTCTGCTATGATTCGCAATCCAAAAATCTGCGGTTTGACAAGGGCTTTTCCCTCATTCTGGTCGATCACACCAGTTATGATATATCCTCTACCCGGATCCGTCAGTGGGTTGCGCAGCAGCGCAGCATTGATGGGGTCGTACCGCCAGCTGTGAGCTCTTATATTGCCACTCACCAACTCTATGTTTAAACGATAAAAAGGGAACGAATTTGCAAGCCAGAGAAATAGCATTTGCTGCTGTCGACTACGCCCGTGACAAAAAAGGGGAGAACCTGATTCTGCTTGACCTGCGTGGGCGCTCTACCCTCACCGATTACCTGCTGCTGGTTTCCGGACGCTCCGATCGTCAGGTGGTGGCCATTGCAGAAAACATCCATACCGAATTCAAGCGTCAGCATCAGCTCTATCCCCTGTCGATTGAAGGGATGGACAAGGGGCGCTGGGTGTTGCTTGATTATGGTGATGTAACTATCCACGTATTTCAGCAGCCGATCCGTGAGTTTTACGATCTTGAAGGTCTGTGGAGCGAGGCCCCGGAAGTTGCTCTTACGGCGGACGTCTGACAGTGAAATTACGTCTGATCTGTGTCGGCAAGCTCAATGACTGGCAACGCACAGCCGCCGCCGATTACAGCGAACGATTGCAGCATTATGTCGGTTTTGAATGTGTCGAACTTAAGGAAGAAAAGGGTGGGCGCAAAGACTCACCGGCGGTATTGCTCAAGCGCGAAGGGGAACGAATCCTGGCGAAAGTGGGGAACTCAGAGCAGGTTGTGGTGCTGGACGAACGGGGACGCCAGTTCAGTTCTGAGGGTTTAGCGGCCCTGCTCGAAGAGGAGATGCTTCATGGGGGGCGTGACTGGTGCCTGGTGATCGGTGGGGCTTACGGTGTTGACACCGCAGTGCGTGAACGCGCCGATCTGTGTCTGTCTCTGTCCAAAATGACCTTTACCCATCAGATGACGCGCATTTTTTTGTTGGAACAACTGTACCGTAGCGTTACCATTATTCGACATGAGCCTTATCATAACCCCTGACCACCATCGGCTTGATACTGGTTGCCAATGAGTAGTATAGAGGAATAACGTGTATAGCAAAGAAGATCTGGAAAAGATAAAACAGGACTTACTGTCCTTGCGTAGAGATATTTTTGAAAGTTCACGCAAGGCCCATGCTGAATCTCTAGCCCTGGGCAATGACGGTGTTGCCGATATCGGTGATATGTCGGCTAACAGTTATTCTCAGGATGTGCTGATGAGTCTCAGCCAGACTCAGTTGGGACGCATCCGTGATATTGATGCCGCTCTGGCGAGGATTGAACAGGGGGCTTATGGTATTTGTGTGGCCTGTGAAGAAGATATTGCGCCGCGACGGCTTGAGGTTCGCCCTTTTTCCCGCTACTGTATTGACTGTAAAGAAGAATTTGAAAAGTTTGGTGAATAATTTGACCCTGTTGCCGATGGTAGCTGGTCCAGCCAGGAGATGGTCATGATTTTAGTCGCTTTTTTTGTGCTGCTGTTTATTGTATTTGCCTTGGGTTTTCTTTATTTCTGGGGAATTAACCCGGGTGACATCACCGTTTATCTGACCAGTGACACCAGCTATACCGTGCCTGGGGCCATTATGCTGATGGCGGTGCTCCTGGTGGGGCTGTTTATCGGCAATCTGGTTCATATTGCCAGCGCCTTTCTGTTGTCGTTTAAAGGGTGGAAAAAAAGCCGTGATCTGCGCAAAGGTGAAGAAGTCAGCACCGTTTATCGTAGCGGCGTTGGCCGGTTGTTATCAGGCGACCTGAAAAAGGCGCGTACCCTCTTAAAGAAAGCTCTGGATCGTGATCCCCGGCGGGTCGACAGCCATCTGGCACTGGCCAGCGTTGCTCTGCAGGAAGGCAATATCCAGGAGGGGATCGACCTGTTGCAGAAAGCTCGCAAGCTTGACCCTAAGGGGATAGAGGTGTTGTTTAAGTTGGCCACCACCTACGAAGAGCAGGAACAGTACCCTGAAGCCATGGCAATCTATAAGGAGTTGCTGGCTGGTGATGCTGATAATCGTAAAGCCATGCGGGCACTGCGTGACATTATGAGCCGGCTTGGCCAGTGGGATGATGCCCTGGGACTGCAAAAGCGGATTCTCAAGGCAACTTCCGCCGGATCCAAGGTTGACCTGGAAAAACAGACGTTACTGCAGTTGCGTTACGAAGTAGCTCGTCAGGCGTTGGAGCAGGGAGAGCTTGATCAGGCTATCGATACCTGCCGCGATATTATCAAACAGGATGCCGGATGCACCCCGGCGCGGGTAAGCCTTGGTGATGCCTACCGGCAGGCCGACCGGTTCGCTGATGCTGTTAAGGTTTATCAGGAGGGGTATCGCGCTTTGCAGAAAAGCGTTTTTCTTGCACGTCTTGAAGATCTCTATATAAATGCCGAAGATCCGGCTGCGCTGCTGGCTTTTTATCGTAGTCAGATGGAGCGCGATCCTCAGGACTTGCTTCTTAAGCTTTATCTTGGACGTCTGTGTCTGCGATTGGAAATGGTCGATGAAGCGATGCAGCATCTGACAGATGTTGAAGCCACCGGTATTGATTTCACCAAGCTCCACCTGCTGCTGGCCGAAGGCCAGCGCCGCCGTAACCATACCGACGAGGCGATTACCGAATACCAGAAAGCCCTCAAAATCGACAGTCATCTGTTGCTTGGTTTTGTCTGTGAGGCCTGTAATGCAACATTTGACGTGTGGCACAGTCGCTGCCCTCAGTGTAAAAGCTGGGACACGTTGATTCTGCCTGAACGCAAGCAGATTAAGGAGGCGCGCATCGCTGATTATCCCAAAATGATCCCCCATGGTGCGCGGGAGGCGGTGTGAGCGCGCCGCTGGTTGCGTTAGTCATTCTGGACGGTTGGGGAGTGAATAACAACTGTACCAATAATGCCGTCTGTCAGGCGCGTACGCCGGTGATGGATCGACTGGTTTCCCAGTGGCCCCATGCCCATTTGAGTGCTTCCGGGCGGGATGTCGGTCTGCCGGTTGGGCAGATGGGAAATTCCGAGGTCGGTCACCTCAACATAGGTGCCGGTCGTATCGTTTATCAGGATCTGACCCGTATCAGCCTGGCGATTGAGGATGGTAGTTTCTTCGATAATCCGGCCTTGTCAACTATCTGTACGCAGATTTCAGCATCGGGCAAAAAGCTTCATCTGCTTGGATTGGTGTCGGATGGCGGGGTTCATTCCCACATCAGCCATATTGATGCGCTGGTGAAGATGGCCCGGCAGGCCGGCGTCGAGCAGATTTGCATCCATGCCTTCATGGATGGCCGTGATACACCACCGTCCAGTGGCCGTGGTTTTCTTGCAGATCTGGAGAAGCGCCTGGAGCACCTGGGAGGCGGGAAAATCTGTACGGTCACCGGGCGTTACTGGGCCATGGATCGCGACAATCGCTGGGATCGGGTTGAGCGTGCTTACCGGGCGTTGGTTGAGGGGGTCGGGATACCGGCTGCTAACGCAGTAGCAGCCATGGAACAGGCTTATGCTGCGGGGCAGACCGATGAGTTTGTCGAACCCAATATCATTACTGAGTCAGCAACGATTGATGACGGTGACGGGGTTATTTTCTTCAACTTCCGTGCCGATCGTGCCCGGGAGCTGACTCGTGCCCTGACCCTTGCCGAGTTCGACGGTTTTGTGCGGCGCAAGGTGCCTCGGTTGTCAAGCTATGTGTGTCTGACCGAATACGACGAAACCTTTAACCTGCCGATTGCTTTTGCTCCTGAGAGCTACCCCGATATTCTTGCCGATGTCATTGCCGAAGCCGGATTAAAGCAGTTGCGTATTGCCGAAACGGAAAAGTACGCCCATGTTACCTTTTTCTTCAATGGTGGCGTCGAGCGCGCCTGGCCTGGCGAAGAGCGGGTGCTGATCCCCTCCCCAAAAGAGGTGGCGACCTACGACCAGAAGCCGTCCATGAGTGCGTTTGAGGTAACCGATGAGGTTCTTCGACGGGTGACCAGTGGCGACTATCAATTTATTGTGTTGAACTTTGCCAACTGTGACATGGTGGGGCACACGGGTGTTCTGTCTGCAGCGATTGAGGCTGTTGAAACAGTCGACACTTGCCTCAAAAGGGTTGTCGATGCTGTTGTCGCTGCCGGGGGAGTGCTGTTGATCACTGCCGATCATGGTAATTGTGAGCAAATGGCTGATGCAGGCGGACAGACCCATACCGCCCACACCAGCAATCCGGTTCCACTGATTCTGGTCGACCCGCAACGTGCCAACCAGCCATTAGCTGATGGCATCCTCGCTGATCTTGCCCCTACTATAATCGAGTTGTTGGGTCTGCAGCAGCCGTCCGCGATGACGGGTCGATCCTTGTTGATTGATCGTTAAGGTCGTCTGACCACGACTGCAGGAGCTGGAGGGGGATGAAGCTCGCTGTTGTTTTGCCCTGGTTACACCGTCTGTTGCCACCCGCCTGTCCGTTATGTGGCGGGGACTTTTCTGTGCCCGCAGCAGATCCTTTTTGTTTCCGCTGTATGGCAACCGTGGTGCCTTTGCCGGCAGCGCAATGTTCGTGCTGCGCTTTGCCCTTTCTTGCCTCATCCACTCAAGATACTCACCTGTGTGGTCGTTGTATTCAGGATCCTCCAGCTTACTCAGCAACCCATGCTGCTGCTCTTTATGAGGGGGCGCTGCAAACCGCTATCAGGCATTTTAAATTTCATCAACGTCCCAACCTTGATCGTCCCCTCGCCCGTGTGCTCTCGACCTGTCTGCCTGCGTCCCTCGACGTTGATCTGCTTGTGCCTGTCCCATTGCATCCTGCTCGTTTGCGCGAACGAACCTACAATCAAGCCTGGTTGCTAGCTCGAGAACTTGGTCGTCAGTCCAGTTTGCCGGTTTCACCTGATGTGTTGATCAAGTGTCGTGCTACGGAGCCACAGCTGACCCTGTCGGCACGTCAGCGGCGTGAAAATCTGCGCGGAGTATTTGTCGTGAACAGAGATGTGAAGGGACGTAAAATCCTGTTGGTCGACGATGTCATGACCACTGGAGTTACCCTTGATCTGTGTAGCCAGGTGCTACTGGCCGGCGGTGCGCGACGGGTAGAGATCGGAGTCGTTGCACGAGCGCCACTGCCATGAATCGGCCATGACCATATCGTGGTTTGGTATGATATCTGTATCTGTTCAGCACAGGATCCCCGACCCTGCGCAAGTATAGAGCTAAATCGGTACTGATATTTTGTATCTGTTCAGCACCGGATCGGGGATCCTATGTCAAGGAACGCTTTTCGTCATCCATGACCGCTTGTTGTCGCCGTCCATGGCGACAAACACCCTTGCCACAGGAACCCCGATCCTGCGCAAGGATTACAGCTGAATAGTTACTATTTATGAAAAGAGGTTTTATGTCGCACCCTGTCTTTGATCGCTATACCGGCATCGATTACTCCGGCGCTGAAACCTCGGATTCCTGTCTAAAGGGGATTCGGGTTTACGAGACAAGTCACAACAGTTCTGTGGTTGAAGTGGAGCCCCCGCCCGGTTCGCTTAAATACTGGACGCGGCGTGGAGAAACTTCCCCAAAAACTTCTATCACAATAACCGAACCCGATCGGGAGGTAAATAATGCAATATACCATTGCGCATCAACAGGAAGATCCCTTTTATTTTGATCGTGAAGGGTTGGAACAGGTGGCTTCAACCGAGACGGTTAATGATGGCTTACGTTTTTTTAAGGAAAAGCGGGTTTTAGATGTTGATCAAAGTCAAACGCGGCTTTGGGCGCAGGTCGAGGACGCAGAGCTGCAGAACCCTTGTGCTGTTGAGGTCTGCGCATCGGACGATGAACTTGTACTGGAATGCACCTGTCATGAGGGAGTGGATATGTGCGTTCACATGGTGGCGGTACTTTATGCCTACGCGGAGCAGAAGGAGGCCGTTGGACAATTGTTTTCTGCTGTTGATTCGGCGATCCGCGACCGGGTTCAGCGCGGACGCACAGAAGTAAAGGTTGAACATTTCGGTGGTGAACCCTGGTTTGGCGTGTGGCAGGCAGAAACCGTAGCATCTGCGACCCACTTCCCCCGACGCTATCAGGTGGTTATCCGTAGCCTGAAACGACGCGCCAATCTGTGCAATTGTCCTGATTTTCAGGTCAATCAGCTCGGCACCTGCAAACATATTGAAGCGGTTCTGCATAAGATCTCAAAACGAAAAGATTTCAGTAAAATAGCAAAACTTCCAGCGCCGGTTTCCTACGTTTACCTTGACTGGGAGGCAAGTGATGCACCGCAGTTGCGCTTGCATCGTCATGGGGTACTCACCTCGGAGATGGAGCCTCTGCTGGACGACTATTTTGATGCCGAAGGCTGTTTCCGTGGCCGACTACCTGATGATTTTTTTCGTTTTACAGAGCGTGCTGAAGGTTTCCCCGATCTGTATATTGGCGAGGACGCGCGCGATTTTGCCCGTCATCTGGCCGCTGACGCAGCACACAGGCTGCGAGCTGAAAAGATACATACACAAATTCTCGCGAGTGATGGTCGACTACCTGGTCTTAAAACACGCCTCTATCCCTATCAGATCCAAGGGGTTGCCTTTCTCGCCGGGATTGGGCGAGCGTTGCTGGCGGATGATATGGGCCTGGGTAAAACCCTTCAGTCGATTGCTGCGGCAAGCTGGCTACAGGAACACGAGGGAGTGAAAAAGATTCTGGTTATTTGTCCAGCCTCCCTGAAACAACAGTGGGCACGGGAAATTGAGCGTTTCACCGGCCGTAGCGTCCAGTTGTTGCAGGGAAGTGCGGCTGAGCGCGGTGTCCAATATCGTCGCGATGCTGATTTTTTCATCGTCAATTACGAGCTGATTCTGCGTGATCTGAGCATCATTAATGACACCTTGCGTCCCGATCTGATCATCATGGACGAGGCACAGCGTATAAAAAACTGGCGAACCAAGATCGCTACCGCGGTAAAACGCATCCCCAGCCGCTACGCTTTTGTCCTGACCGGGACTCCGTTGGAAAATCGGCTGGAAGATCTCTACAGTTTGGTTCAAGTTGTTGATCAGAGGATTTTAGGCCCGTTGTGGCGTTATCTGGTCGATTTCCATGTGACCGATGAACGTGGCAAGGTGCTCGGCTATCGTAATCTGTCACTGTTGCGCAAGCGTTTGGCACCAATTATGCTGCGCCGTGATCGCCGTCTGGTGCGCGATCAGTTGCCTGACAAAATTGTTCAGCGCCTTGATGTGGTGATGACTGCCAAACAACGTGAGTTACATGACTCAGCCTTGAGCGCTGCGGGCCAATTAGCGCAGATTGCAAAACGGAGGTCCCTGACACCGAGTGAGCAGAACCGTCTTCTCGCTGCCTTGCAACAGGCGCGCATGGCTTGTAATGCTGCTGGTTTAGTGGACAAAGAAACAAGCGGTGCTCCGAAGCTTGATGAACTGGAGGTTATTCTTGAGGAAACCTGTCTGCAGTCCGGAATGAAGGCCGTTGTTTTTTCACAGTGGGAGCGGATGACACAGTTGGTCGAAGTGCGCCTCAAGCGCATGGGATTGGGGTGTGTCCGGTTGCATGGTGGGGTGCCAACTGCCAGTCGCGGCAAGCTGATGGATCGTTTTCGGGAAGATGACGCTGTTCAGGTGTTTATTTCCACCGATGCTGGAGGTGTCGGCCTCAATCTGCAGAGTGCGTCGGTTCTGATTAATCTGGATATCCCCTGGAATCCGGCAGTTCTCGAACAACGCAATGCCCGTATTCACCGTCTAGGTCAAACTCGAACGGTGCAGATTATGAACATGGTTTCTGCGGATTCCTACGAGGAACATGTCTTTTCACTGGTCAGGAATAAACAGAATTTATTTGATAATGTTGTTAATGAGGATGCTACCGAGGATGTTGTCGGAGTGTCAAAAAAGCTGCTTGATACCCTGATTGAAGATTTGTCTGGATCTCGACAGGCAGCGGACGAAGCGGCACAGACTACAACCGAAAATGCTGAGCAGGCGACGGCAACTGTTCCATCCATTGAACCAAAACCGAGCCGGTATACGGATCAAGAACAGGAAGCTGCTATTAGTCATTGTATTGAGGCGTTGCAGCAGGCCTTTGGGTTGCGTATCGAACAGATTTTTGGGTCCGGCGGTGGACTGGTGGCTGTCCTCGATCAGGTCAACAGCGATGATGATCGCCTTGCGGAAGATTTGTCAAAGCATGTGCCCATTGCTTTAATCGATCGATTGGCACTAAAAGGTTTACAGCGACTAGGCGGAGCAACGCCGTTTGCGGGGATGAACAATTATTATGACGCTGCAACCTCTCAAACCTTAAGAAGTGAAACCAGGTTGCAGCGCGGGGCTGGAGAGAAAATTGAAGCCGCCAGGCTGCTGTTGGGTCAACAGATGTCGGACAGTGCCGTTGATCTGGCTTTGACTGCCTTATTGTGCATGATGGCAGATCGTGCTGGGCGTGAGGTTCCGTTGAGCCGATCCGAGGTTGGTATCTGGGCATATAAGGAGGCCCTGCCGGGAGGAATCCTGAATCAGGATCAGGTTGGTTTGTTGATGCGGGCCTTGAGCTTTGTCCAGGGTGGTGATATACCCGCTGAGTTGGCAACAGTGTTGGTCGATGATGTGGTGTTTCTTTTCAACAACTTCTACCGTAGCTGATGGATGGCGAGAGGATGTTGGTCCTCGCACTCATTGACATATCTGTACTCCAGTTCCGATAGCCGTCATGGGAGAACACGATGAACGATTTACAGCTACTTATTGACCTGCACCGACATGCAGATCGCCAAGGTCCTGGCGCTGAGACGGAAACACTGAGGGCAATTGAACTAGCCGGCCTTGACCGGTTGCATCCGTTAAAGATCGCAGATATCGGTTGTGGCACCGGGGCAGCCACCCTTCTGCTTGCCAGAGTGCTGAGCGCTCACATCACCGCAGTAGATCTTCTGCCTGAGTTCCTCGAGGAGCTTCAATCGAGGGTGAATGAGCAGGGCGTAGGAGACCGTATTGCTCCCCTGAACTGTTCTATGGATGCCCTCAGCTTTCCTCCGGAGCACTTTGATGTGATCTGGTCGGAAGGAGCCATTTACAATATGGGTTTTGAGTCCGGAGTGTCATCGTGGAAGCGATTCCTCAAGCCGGGAGGGAAACTGGTTGTTTCTGAAATTACCTGGCTGACGGCGACAAGACCGTCGGCATTGCAATCCCACTGGGAGAGGGAATATCCGGAAATTGATGTTGCATCAGCAAAAATCAGCATCCTTGAACAGCAGGGTTACTGCCCCGAAGGCTACTTTGTCCTGCCGCCTCAGTGCTGGCGGGAAAACTACTATCGTCCCATGCAGCGCCGTTTTGATGAATTTCTTGAGCGCAATGATCGCAGCGAGCAGGCCAAGGCTATCGTAGCAGCGGAAAAACATGAGATAGCTCTTTATGAGCAATATCAAAAGTACTATGGCTACGGCGTCTATGTGGCAAAAAAATGTGAGGTGTGATGTAACAAAGATTTCAGGCGTACGATGGGTAGTCTTTTTTACACAGGGTAAGACGAAAGGCAGAATTGCGTGCCGCTTGACTACACTACATTAGAGCTGCTGCGGGTAAATCACCCGGCCTGGCGATTGTTGCGAGCGCAGCACGCGCCGTTGATCGCGAGTTTTTTGCAGCGGGTTTTTATCGTACCTAATGAGCGGGTCATGGCTCAGGCCGACCTGGTTGAGGCGCTGGAGGATGAACTCTTCGCTTTGCGCCAACAGCTGGGCAACGAGGTGTTCCCCGGATCAGCCCAGAATTATTTGAATGATTGGGCCGATAACGATAAGGGGTGGTTGCGCAAGTTTTATCCAGTGGGCACAGATGAGCCCCATTTTGATCTGACTCCGGCGACGGAAAAAGCCCTGACCTGGCTGGAGAGTTTGACGGAACGTTCTTTTGTCGGTACAGAATCGCGGCTGCTGACCCTGTTTGAACTGTTACGGCAAATGCATGAGGGGAGTCAGGATGATCCACAACTGCGCATGGCTGAATTGCAGAAGCGCCGCAATGAGATCGACGCGGAAATGGCTCAGGTGGTGGCGGGAAACATCCCGCTCCTCAATGAAACAGCGCTGAAGGATCGCTTTCAACAATTTCTACAATTGGCGCGTGAGCTGTTGACCGATTTCCGTGAGGTGGAACACAACTTCCGCACCCTCGACCGCCGCGTACGTGAACGCATTGCCCGGTGGGAGGGGGCTAAGGGCGCCTTACTCGAACAGATTATGGGGGAACGCGATGCCATTGCAGATTCGGATCAGGGTAAAAGTTTTCGCGCTTTCTGGGATTTTCTCATGTCCCAGTCACGCCAGGAAGAGTTGAGCCGACTGCTTGAACAGGTTCTGGCGTTACCGCCAATCCTTGAGATGCGCCCGGATATCCGATTGCAACGGGTTCACTACGACTGGCTGGAAGCTGGGGAGCATACCCAGAGAACGGTAGCGCGCCTGTCCGAACAATTGCGCCGCTTTCTTGATGACCAGGCGTGGCTGGAGAATCGGCGGATTATGGATATTCTCCACAGTGTTGAAAACCGCGCTCTGGATTTACGGGAGAATCAGCCGGTGGGGAACTTTATGCCCTTGTCCGACACCAGCGTTAGCGTTGAACTGGCGCTGGAAAGGCCGCTCTATCGCGCCCCATTTAAGCCGGTGATTTCTGATCTGGTGATGGATGAAGGGGACGCTGATGTTGACGCGGCTATCCTTTATGCCCAGATTATTGTTGACCGTGCGGAACTCACTGACCATATTCGCCAGGCGCTGAAGGGGCAACATCAGGTCAGCCTTGCCGAGGTGGTTGCCCGCTATCCGCTGCGCCATGGACTGGCTGAGCTGGTTGCCTATCTGCAACTGGCTGGTGACTGGCCTGATACCGTGGTTGATGATGAGGTTGAGGATCACATCAGCTGGGAAGCCGATGACGGAGTTGTGAGGAGGGCTAGTCTGCCACGGATAATCTTACTGAGGAACCAATGACAGATCATATACAAAAGGATCTTGCTGAGTCGGGCAACCCTTACCACGAACTGTCACTGGTCGTGGTGCCCTTGCTCAAAGGG
This sequence comes from Deltaproteobacteria bacterium, assembly GCA_018399135.1. GTDB lineage: Bacteria > Desulfobacterota > Desulfuromonadia > Desulfuromonadales > Geopsychrobacteraceae > Pelovirga. The sequence goes on from JAGYPB010000037.1 coordinate 25,316, forward strand.
GTGGTTTACCGCGATGAGCAACAGGGGTTGTGGAACTCCTTACTGCAGATGCAGGGCAGCGTTCAGGATTATGTCGCTGTTATCGGCCTGGAGCTGATCGTTGATGAAGCGGAAGGCTATGCCTTTTTACGCTCCCGACCGGAAACAGATGAGGATGGTACCGTAGCTGTTCCGCGATTGGTTGCCCGGCGTCAACTGTCGTATCCTGTCAGTCTGTTGTTGGCTCTGTTACGCAAAAAATTGGCTGAGTTCGACGCTCACGGTGGGGAAACTCGTCTCATCCTTTCCCGGGAAGAGGTGGTGGAGTTGATTCGCATTTTTCTGCCTGAGGGAAGCAACGAGATCAAGTTGATTGATCAGGTGGACGCGACCCTGAACAAGGTTGCCGAACTCGGCTTTGTTCGGCGCTTGCGCGGGCAGGGACAGATGATTGAGGTCCGAAGGATCATCAAGGCCTATGTCGATGCCCAATGGCTTGCCGACCTTGATAAATGCTTGGCTGAATATCAGCATCAGTTAAGCGGGCCAGCGGAGGGGACAGATGAGTGAAACCCTGGAGCTGGAATTTATCGGTGACGATCAATTGGCCGGATTCCGGCTGCATCGCCTTGAAGTCTTCAACTGGGGCACCTTCGACGGCCGGGTCTGGACTTTGCGCACCGGTGGCAAGAACGCCCTCTTAACCGGCGACATCGGTTCCGGGAAATCCACCCTGGTCGATGCCGTTACCACCCTGCTGGTGCCGAGTCATCGAGTTGCCTACAATAAAGCGGCTGGTGCCGACAGCCGCGAGCGCTCATTGCGTTCCTATGTGCAAGGCTACTACAAATCCGAACGTCAGGAAGCCCTGGGCAGTACCAAGCCGGTTCCCCTGCGTGATACCAATTGCTATTCGGTCATCCTCGGGGTTTTTCACAATGCCGGTTACAACAAAACCGTGACCCTGGCCCAGGTCTTCTGGACCAAGGACACCAATGCTCAACCGGCGCGGCTGTACGTGGCCTGCGAACGTGATCTTTCCATCAGTGGTGACTTCTCGGGTTTCGGCAGCGAGATCGGCGGGCTGCGTAAGCAACTTCGCGCTAGCGGCGTGGATTTGTTCGATAGCTTTCCTCCCTACGGTTCCTGGTTTCGGCGCCGTTTTGGTATCAACAATGACCAGGCCCTGGAACTGTTTCATCAGACCGTGTCCCTTAAATCGGTAGGTAATTTGACCGATTTTGTTCGCAGCCACATGTTGGAGGCGTTTGACGTAGCGCCGCGCATCGCTGCCTTGATTTGCCACTTTGAGGATCTTACCCGGGCTCATGAGGCCGTTTTAAAGGCCAAGCATCAGGTTGAGATGTTAGAACCCCTGGTGGCCGATTGTGATCGCCATCTGCAACTGTCCCAATCCGCTGAAAATCTACGCGGTTGTCGCGATGCCCTGCGCCCCTGGTTTGCCCGTTTAAAATTGAGTTTGCTGGAAAAACGCCTGATAGCGTTGAATGAGGATCTAAGTCGCCATCAGTCGTCAATTGCCGGGCTGGATAAGCAGCGCCTTGATGACCAGGCGCAGGAACGTGAATTGCGGCGCAATATTGCTGAAAATGGTGGTGATCGCATTGCCGCTATTGGTGAGGAGATTCGTCGTCACCAGGAAGAGCTTGACCGACGTCGCCAAAAAGCCCGACGTTACGAGGACCTTCTGGGGCTGGTGGGTGAGTCGCCGCCATCGACAATGGAAGATTTCAGTCGTTTACGGGCGCTGGTCTCGCAGCAACGGCAAGATGTAGAGGATGCAGAAATCCGCGTTCAGAATGATATCAATGAGGCTGGCGTTTTTTTTGCCCAGGGTCGTGGTGAGTACGACCAGCTCAACACCGAAATCACCGGTTTAAAAGCGCGCAAGAGCAATATTGATGAAAAGCAGATCAGCCTGCGACGTTCTCTGGGTAAGGCGCTGAATCTGCCGGAAGCTGAGATGCCTTTTGCCGGTGAGTTGTTACAGGTCCGTGAGGAAGAACGCTCATGGGAGGGTGCGATTGAGCGGCTGCTGCATAACTTTGGTTTGTCGTTACTGGTTCCTGATGCCTACTATACCCAGGTCGCACAGTGGGTTGATCAAACTCAATTGCGGGGACGACTGGTGTACTTCCGCGTCCGTGATGTCAAACGTGGCGAACTGCCGACCCTTCACCCCGATTCCCTGGTGCGTAAACTGCTGGTCAAGCCTGATTCCGCCTTTTACGACTGGCTTGAGCGGGAGGTTGCCCATCGTTTTGACCTGGCCTGTTGTCTCACCCAGGAGCAATTTCGCCGCGAAAAGCGCGCCGTCACACCAGCCGGACAGATTAAGGCGCCGGGAGAACGTCATGAAAAGGATGACCGCCACCATCTCGATGATCGTAGCCGTTACGTGCTGGGATGGAGTAACGCCGAAAAGATTGCGGTCCTTGAAGCCAGGGCAAAAAAGCAGGAAGATTACCTGGCGGAACTGGGTTGTCGCATCGGTGCTTTGCATCAGGAGCAGTCAAGGCTGAAAGAACGTCTGCAAACCCTGTCCAAGCTTGGAGAATATGAGGACTATCGTGAGCTGGACTGGCAACCTGTCGCTGTTGCCGTCGCCCGGCTGGAAACGGAAAGGCAGGAACTCGAAGCGGCATCCGATCTGTTAAAGACCTTGACGGATCAGCTGCACAGAGTTGAAAAGACCATCAGCGAAATCGAGCAAAAACTTAAAGATCGCAATGATCAGCGCGCTCGCACCGAACAAAAAATCAGTGATGCCAAAGAATTGCAGAAACAGTCTCAGGTGTTGCTGGTCGATCTGCAGGACGCTATCGTGCGGCGTTTTTCGATCCTTGAAGAACTGCGGGAAGAAGCTCTGGGCAGTCATCAATTAACGGTTGAGTCTTGCGACAATCGTGAACGGGACATGCGCGACTGGTTGCAGACCCGGATTGATGCTGAAGACCGAAAGCTCAGCAAGTTGGGTGAAAAAATTATCAAAGCCATGGCGGAGTACAAGAAAGAATGGCCATTGGAAACCCGTGATGCCGATGTCAATATTGCCGCCGGTTCCGAATTCAGAACGATGCTGAAGCAGCTTCAGGCCGACGATCTGCCGCGTTTCGAGAGTCGTTTCAAGGAATTGTTGAATGAAAATACAATTCGTGAAGTCGCAAATTTTCAATCGCAATTAGCTCGTGAG
>JAGYPB010000038.1 GCA_018399135.1 Deltaproteobacteria bacterium
GTGGTTTTGCCATAACCTGCCAGGTTGTGGAAAAGAATTTTGCTGAGGCAATTATTGCTTCAGCCCGGTTGCGCTATGGCAGCGATTATAAAACCTGCCTACAGGAGCGTTTGCAGTCACATTTTAACGGTTTGCCCGAATATTTCGTGTCCCAGATTGAAGGGCCGGAGCATAATAAAATGTTTTTTATGGAAGTTCGTTTTAACAATAAAACCCTTGGTCGAGGCCGGGGTTCCAGTAAAAAAAGTGCAGAACAACAGGCCGCGGCGGTAGCGCTTGACCACCCATTGCTTAAGGGAGAAGCTGTTCATGACTGATAACGTCAGCGCGCCGTTTGTGTCGGGGTTTGTCGCTCTTATCGGGAGACCTAACGTTGGTAAGTCAACTCTGCTGAATCGGATTCTCGGACAAAAAATTGCTATCACCTCGAATAAACCCCAGACTACACGCAATCGTATATTGGGGATCCATAATACACCTGAGGCGCAGATTCTTTTCCTTGATACCCCCGGCATCCATCGACCACAAGGCAAACTCAACAAATTTATGGTAGACCAGGCCGTAGGTGCCTGTTCTGACGTTGACATAATCCTGTTGCTGGTTGAAGCCGGGTCTCGACCCGGCCCGGCGGATGAGTCAATTTTTGCTCTTTTAAAACCTCTCAACACCCCGGTTTTTCTGATTATCAACAAAATTGATCAGATCCCTCCAACGCTGTTGCTGGAACAGATTAAACAGTTCAACAGTGCTTTTGAGTTCGCTCAGATTATTCCTTTGTCTGCCATCAGCGGTGATGGCGTTCCGGAACTGTTGCAGACCGTTACTTGCATGCTCCCGCCGGGGCCGCCCTATTATCCTGAAGATCAGGTGACTGACCTGCCTGAACGTTTTATTGCTGCGGAGATGATCCGCGAAAAGATCATGCGCCAGACCAATGATGAAATCCCTTACGGCGTTGGCGTCAAGGTGGATCAGTTTGAGGAAAAGCCGGAAAAGAATCTGGTGGTTATCCAGGCGACAATCCATGTCGAACGCGATAGTCATAAAAAGATTATTGTCGGCAAGGGCGGCCAGATGATCAAACGCCTCGGGCAACAGGCGCGTCAGGACATCGAAGGTCTGCTTGGCGTGCGGGTGTTTCTGGAGTTATTTGTGCGAGTTGATAAAAACTGGAGTCAGAGCGAGAGGATGTTGCGTGAACTGGGCTACAGCAACCGCTAACAATGCAGTACCACCCTGTCGTTGCTACGCATTTTGTAACTTTTCAGCTATGGCTTTGAGCAGGATAGGAGCCCCTATCCGGTGCTGAACAGATACCGCAATTCATTATATGCGAAAGTTGAATTAAAACCTTATGCTCAAAACCGTCGCCATTGTCGGCCGCCCCAATGTCGGGAAATCCACCCTGTTTAATCGCTTGCTTGGCCAGCGCAAGGCGATCGTTGAAGATTTTCCCGGGGTGACCCGCGACCGTCATTACGCAGAGATTACCCGCTACGATAAACCCTTTCTGCTGGTTGATACCGGTGGTTTCGAACCCCAAACCGCTGATCAATTACTCTGTCAGATGCGCGAACAATCGCAACTGGCAGTCGAAGAGGCGGATATCATCATCTATCTGCTTGATGCGCGAGACGGCTTGACACCCGCGGATAAGGAAATTTCTGCCATGTTACGGCGCACGGAGAAACCGGTGCTGTATGTTGTTAACAAGGTTGATGGTGACAAGCAAGAAGCTGAAACCTACGATTTTTACAATCTCGGCATCGATTCCTTTATCCCTTTGTCGGCGGAGCACGGGCGCGGTATCGGTGAATTGATCGATACGCTGGAGGAATTGCTGCCGGAGCCAGAAGAATTGCCCGAAGTTGACAGTGAAGTGCGTCTGGCAATAATCGGTCGACCCAACGTCGGAAAATCATCACTGGTGAATCGTATTCTTGGTTATGAGCGGGTTGTTGCCAACCCGGTAGCAGGTACCACCAGAGACAGCATCGACACCCCTTTTATTTTTGATCAGCAGCGTTATGTGTTGATTGACACCGCTGGAATCCGCCGCAAAGGCAAAGTCAGTGAAGCGTTGGAAAAATACACCGTTATCCACGCGTTAAAAGCGATGGATCGTGCCCATGTCGTGTTGATGGTGATAGACGCCGTTGAAGGAATCACCGATCAGGACCTGTCGATTGTTGGTTATGCATGTGACAGGGGGCGCGCGGTGATTCTGCTGATTAATAAGTGGGATGTGCCGGAAAAAGATAATCACACCATGAATCTTTTTGTCGATGAGGTTCATCGGCGCTGTAAGTTTCTCCCCTTTGCGCCGCTGTTGTTTGTTTCTGCACTCAGCGGGCAGAGGATCAACAAGATCATGCCTCTGGTGGCTGAGGTTGCCGAACAGTTTAACCGTCGGGTAACGACCGGACAGATTAATCAGGGGCTGGAAGAATTTCTCGCAAAACACCCACCCTCCCTGGTGCGGGGGCAGCGGCTGAAATTTTATTATGCTACGCAAAGTGCCGTACGGCCGCCGACTTTTGTGCTGTTCAGTAATCGGCCTGACGATGTCCACTTTTCATATGAGCGTTATCTGTTAAACTGCTTCAGAGAAAAGTTCGGCTTTGACAAGGTGCCGCTACGTTTGCAATTTCGTGGGCGTGGCAAGGAAAAAAAATAACCCTATATCTGTTTCAGGATTGTTGTTGTCATGAGTCTGGAAGGTCGCCTCGAAGATCTGAATATCTGCTCCATTTTGCAGTTGATCAGTCTGGGTAAAAAATCCGGGATCTTAATACTGAAAAATAAGCAGGATCATGGCAGCATTAATTTTCATGACGGTCAGGTGGTGCGCGCCAGTTCAAGCTGTTATCCCCAGGGCCTTGGTTCTTTGTTGTGTGAACGTGATCTGATTTCTTTACCACAACTTGAAGAAGCCTTGAAATTTCAACAACGCTTGCGTAAGCATCAGCCATTAGGGACGATCATTACGTATCTGTATAAATTAGCCGCGCTAGAAATTGAGCAGGTAGTGGGTGAACAGATAGAGCAGATTGTTGTGGATTTCTGTCGTTGGCAAGAGGGGGATTTCAGCTTCAGCATTGAGAATGTTGATACCTATGGCAGCGCCCATCTCAATCCTTTAGATCTCATTCTTGAAAAAGGATTAAGCCCACAACGCCTGGCGGTTAAAACGCAGCTGCTCGATGCGGCCAGACACAACGGTTCTCTTAACGATGACCAGCTGGAAAAAAAATTGCAGGAGCTGCAACAGCGCCAGGATCGCAGCCGTATCACCTTGCTGCGTAGCATGCTGACCGAATTGCAGAACCCTGATCTGGGTGGCGGGATTGTTCTGCTGATTCTGCGCTATGCAAGTGAACTGTTGCGGCGTGCCATTATTCTCGATGTGCGTGGCACCCGCTTGATCGGTCTTGGGCAGTTCGGCCTGGAGATAAATGGCCGTCAGGCTGACCCTTTGGTACGACAACTGATCATCGATATCAGCGCCGATTCCCTGTTTGACAAAGCAATAAAAAACCGGATGCTGGTACGCGGGGCGCTGAATTGCCCTGCGGCCGAACAACGTTTACGTTCGTTGCTTGGCACCCTTTCTGATGACGTGCTGGTGGCCCCTTTGTTAAGCGGTGGACGCGTTGTCGCACTGTTGTATGGTGATGGTTTTCATCAGTCCGAAGATGCTCTGGCTCTTGATGCTTTTGCCGTCTTTTTATCCCAGGCTGGTATCGCCATGGAACAATTACTGCAGCCGGAGCCGGTGAATTGATTTCTTCGGTGGGTTGTTATGATTTGACGATAAAGGAGTAATCCATGCAGAAAAAAATACTGATCGTTGAGGATGAAGAGAGCTTGTTAAAACTCGAAAGTATTCTGTTAACAACCAAGGGGTATCACGTTCAGGGAGTTGCTACCGGGACAGCCGCCCTCAAGGCTGTAGCGGAAGATCCGCCTGATCTGGTTCTGCTCGATATCATGCTGCCGGAGATGGATGGTTTTGAGGTCTGTCGGCAGATTAAAAGTTCATCCCAGACACGTCATATCCCGGTGATCCTGTTGACGGCAAAAAAATCACCGGAAGATATCAACCGTGGTAAGCAGGTCGGGGCTGATCATTATATGACCAAGCCGTTCAAGTCATCCATGGTCATCGCTTCGATTGAGCGGCTGCTGAGTTCCACACATTAAGGGTCGTCTTTCAATGAATCGGTTCCCGATTTTTCTCGGCAGGTTGCTATTTAACGGTGTTTGCTGTGCCGACAGGGGCTTGACACTCCGGGGTGAACGTGTAATAAGTCGCCATCTTAATTAATTTTGTCAACGTATAATGGGCAGGAGGCTCCATTGGCTAAAGAAGAAGCTATTGAAGTAGAAGGAACAGTGGTAGAACCCTTGCCGAACGCCATGTTTCGGGTCAAACTCGATAATGATCATGTTGTTCTCGCCCATATTTCAGGTAAAATGCGTAAGTATTATATCCGTATTCTGCCCGGTGATCGGGTCACAGTTGAGCTTTCACCCTATGACCTTACCCGTGGACGGATCACTTACCGGGCAAAGTAATTTCTTCTTGTCCTTTACCAGTGGGTTTATGCTGGTCTCGATGATATCCTGTCCGCACCGGTTACTCTCACTGCAGCACCTATTTATGGATTATGACGATGCCGGCCTCAGCCGGTTTTCGTGCATCTGGAAGCAAAAAAAATGAATAACTGAATTCAGAATTTCGAATGTTGAATTCTGAATGAATAAATCAGATTACATCAGCGTGACACGGATGATGTGTCGGAGGTGATATGGAAAGCCAGTACAGTCCGGAACGGATTGAAGCTAAATGGCAGGATTACTGGGATCAGCAGAAAACCTTTCGGGCTGATCAACACAGTAATAAAGAAAAATTTTATCTGCTTGAAATGTTTCCGTATCCTTCCGGTCGGATTCACATGGGGCACGTTCGTAACTATGCCATCGGCGATGTTGTGGCTCGCTTCAAACGGATGCAGGGGTACAATGTTTTGCATCCGATGGGGTGGGATGCTTTTGGTATGCCTGCTGAAAATGCAGCAATTGAACATGGTATCCATCCGGCCAAATGGACCTATGAAAATATCGATAATATGCGGAAACAGTTGCGGCGCATCGGCTTGTCCTACGATTGGGAACGCGAATTTGCCACCTGTGATCCCGATTATTATCGTTGGGAGCAACTGATTTTTCTGAAAATGATCGAACGTGGTCTGGCCTATAAAAAAACCTCGTCAGTCAACTGGTGTGAGGATTGCCAGACCGTTCTCGCCAATGAGCAGGTTGAAGATGGAAGCTGCTGGCGTTGTGCCCAGGCCGTTGCCCAGAAACAATTGGAACAGTGGTTTTTCAAAATTACCGATTATGCCGACGAACTTCTTGATGGTACAGAGACCTTAAAGGGTTGGCCTGAGCGCGTGCTGGCTATGCAGCGCAACTGGATCGGTAAAAGCTATGGTTGTGAAATCATCTTTCCGATTGCTGATCGTAAAGAGCAGATCAAGGTCTTTACCACCCGGCCCGACACTCTCTTTGGCGCGACTTTCATGAGCCTTGCCCCGGAGCATCCGCTGGTCGATGCGCTGGTCAGTAGCGAACAGCGTGAGCAGGTTGAGGCTTTTATCGCTGAGGTGGCGCGTCAGGAAAAGACCGATCGCATTAGTGGCGAAGTAGAAAAAAAAGGAGTCTTCACTGGTTCCTACTGCATCAATCCCGCTAACGGGCGCAAAATACCTGTCTATCTGGCCAACTTTGTGCTGATGGACTACGGTACCGGAGCGGTGATGGCCGTTCCCGCTCACGATCAGCGTGATTTTGAGTTTGCCCGTCAATACGAGTTGCCGGTGATGGTGGTGATCCAGCCCGATGGCGAAGTATTGACAGCAGAGACCATGACCCAGGCTGATGCCGGCACCGGCATGCTGGTGAATTCCGGCACCTTTGATGGTCTTGATAACGAAACCGCCAAGCAGCGTATTGTCGCTTTGCTGACGGAGCAGGGGAGAGGGCAGCAGACGGTCAATTATCGGTTACGTGACTGGGGCGTTTCGCGTCAGCGTTATTGGGGTACCCCGATCCCGGTGATCTATTGTGACCAGTGTGGAACCGTGCCGGTTCCTGAAGACCAATTGCCGGTGCTGTTACCTACCGATGTTGAGTTAACCGGCGCCGGCGGATCGCCCCTGGCGCGACATCAGGCTTTTGTCAACGTCGATTGCCCCACTTGTGGCCAGTCGGCACGGCGCGAAACCGATACCTTTGATACCTTTGTCGAAAGTTCCTGGTATTTTGCCCGTTATGCTTGTCCGCAGCATGATATCGCCCCACTTGATCGCGCTGCCGCCAACTACTGGCTGCCCGTCGATCAGTATATCGGTGGTATCGAACATGCCGTGATGCACCTGCTTTACGCACGTTTTTTCACCAAAGTGTTGCGCGATCTGAACCTGCTCGATGTCGACGAACCCTTTACCAACCTGCTCACCCAGGGGATGGTCTGCAAGGAGACCCAGCGGTGTTCTGAGCATGGCTGGCTCTATCCAGAGCAGGTTACAGAAGGCAAGTGCAGCCTGTGTGGCCGTGAGGTGGAGGCCGGACGTACTGAAAAGATGAGCAAGTCAAAAAAGAACGTCATCGACCCCAACCAGCTGATTGATACCTATGGAGCTGATACTGCGCGGCTGTTCTCCCTGTTTGCCGCACCGCCGGAAAAAGATCTGGAATGGAATGAACAAGGGGTAGAGGGCTGCGCCCGTTTTCTTGGTCGGGTGTGGCGAGCCGTCAGTGACAGTCTGAACGATCTACAGCAGGCTGGCTCAACCAAAGAGCCTTTGTCCGGGGCCGCAGCGGAACTGCGTCGCAAGACCCATCAGACCATCAAAAAGGTCACGGAAGATATTGACGGTCGCTTTCACTTCAATACCGCCATTGCTGCGGTCATGGAACTGGTGAATGCCATTTACGCTCTTCCGGATCGCCGGAAGGAAGCGACTGTCTTAAAAGAGGCCCTCGAGGCCGTGGTACGTTTGTTGAATCCCTTTGTTCCCCCACATCTGTGAAGAGTTGTGGAAAATCCTCGGCCATCAACAGAGTGTCGAGGTCAGTGGGTGGCCGAGCTGGGATGCAGAGGTGCTTAAGTCAGACGTCATGACACTGGTTGTTCAGGTCAACGGTAAGGTGCGCGGTAAAATTCAGATCCCGGTAGCTACTGAGCAGGCGCAGATTGAAAAAGAAGCCATTAGCGAGGCAAACGTGCAGCGCTATATTGCAGACAAACAAGTGCGCAAAGTGATTGTTGTCGCCGGGCGTCTGGTGAACGTGGTGGTGTCCTGATGCGTCTGATGTTGCTTTTGGTTGTTCTCCTGCTAAGTGCCTGCGGTTATCATTTCCCCGGCCAGGGTGGGGCATTGCCGGGTGGAGTCAAGCGTATTCATATCGCGATGTTTGATAACCTGACGCGTGAATCGCTGTTGGAAAATCGCCTGACATCAGAAATCATTGATATTTTTTCCGGTCGCGCCAATTTGCGTCAGGTGGCCATCGAAGAAGCTGAAGCAGAATTGACCGGGCGTATACTGTCTTACGATAGCCGTTCCATTTCCTATCAACAGGGAGATCAGATCAGTAAGTATCGTGTCGACATGGTTGTCGCGGTGCGCTTGCAGCGAACCGATAATCAGGCGCTGTTGTGGGAAGGTACGGTGCGCTGGCAGACAGAGTATGATGCCGCTGCCGATAAAATGTTACAAAGGGATGACGAACGCCGTGCGCAGGATGAACTGGCGCGTCGGTTGGCCGAAGAAATCTATTCACGTCTGCTCGATGATTTTTGAAATTGTCAGCTGATGCGCATTGATGATTTTTACCGCCAGCTTGAGTTTGATCCCCCAACCCTGATTCTCCTTTATGGAGAAGAGGCTTATCTGCTGCAACAGACTCATCAACGGATCAGAACAGCAATTTTTGGTACCACCATTGATGATTTCAATGATCATCAGTTTAACGCTAAAAGCGCGCGGACTGATGAGATACTTGATGCCGCTTCAACTTATCCCGTCTTTGCCCCACGTAAGCTGGTCACTGTTAAAGACTTTCATCTGCTGACTGCTGCGGAGCAGGACAAGTTCAGCGCTTATGTGGATCATCCGGCAGCGCAAACCTGTCTGTTGCTGATCGCTGAAAAAATTGATAGTCGTCGCAAGTTTTTCCAGCAATTTAAAAAAAAAGGTGTTGTCCTGAAGTTTGATTCCCTGGCGGATCGTGATCTTCCTGATGTTGTCCGCCGTGCAGTACAACAACGTGGTATTAAAATCAGCAGGGATAGTCTTGATCTGTTCTGCTCGCTGGTGAGTAACAGCCTGCATGAGATTGAGGGCGAGTTGGACAAACTGGCTTTGTACCTCGGAGGGCGTCAGGAAATAGGTGTAGACGATGTGGAAGCTATCGTCTCACGTGGACGCAGTGAGAGCGTTTTTGCGTTGGGTGACGCGATTGCCAGGGGAGACCTGGTTCGTGCGTTGACCCTGGTTCGGCGTTTTTCTGCAGCGTCTGAGCCGCCACTCCTGGTACTTAATCTGATCACCGGCCACTACCGCTTGCTTTGGAAAATCAGAGCGCTGGATAGTCAGCAGTGTTCAGCTGCCGATATTGCCAGACAGGTTGGTCGACCGCCTTTTGTCGTTCAACGCCTGCTTGAACAGGCGCGCCACTTCTCGCGTCAGCGCTTTATGGCGGCCTATGAGTTGTTTGTTCACACCGATCTGGCGATGAAATCAAGCGGTGGTGATGTTGAAGCGTTGTTAGAGCTGATGGTCATTCGTCTGATGAGAGAAAAATAAAAAAACCCGCAAATAGATTCCTGACAGGAAACGCTTTACGGGTTTTCTTGATATTCAGAATGACAGCAGGTACTTCAGCCGATACGAGTTGAAAACTACTCTTGTGCCAGGCTGTTGACAAGTTTGGTCAGGCGCGAAACCTTACGGCTGGCGGTTGATTTATGAATAATACCCTTCGCGGCGCTGCGAGAAATATAAGGAATGGCTTTGGCCAGTGCCGCATTGGCACCTTCAGCGTCGCCGGAGGTCACCGAAGTACGAACATTTTTAACCAAAGTGCGCATGGTCGAGCGGATATGGGTGTTGCGTGCATTGCGTACCAGGTTTTGCTTGGCTCTTTTCAGAGCCGATTTGTGATTTGCCACGAACAATATCTCCTTGCTTGAGTAATAACGCCTGTAAGTTCTTGAAAGTTGCGCAATCATAGGGAGAGAGGTTGTTGCTGTCAAGTTAGAAATAGTTTAATATTTTTAAAAAATATCGTAGCTTCAAGTGGTTGCAAAACATCAAAAAGGATTAAATATCTTTTATGTCGAACAGGCAACGTATTGTAGCGGCAACTCTGGTGATGTCGATCGCTACCTCTATCAGCCGGGTTTCCGGTTTGATCAGAGATATGGTTGTGGCGCGTTTTTTTGGTGCAAGCGTTACGACCGATGCCTTTTTTATGGCCTTTACCATTCCCAATCTGCTCAGAAGATTTTTTGCTGAAGGCTCATTGACTGCAGCTTTTGTACCGGTTTTCTCTGAAGTATTTCATCGTCGTGGCGAAGAGGAAGCACAACAGTTGGCTAATCGTTGTGCTACGTTGCTGCTCATGGTGATGTTCGTTGTCGTGCTGTTGGGACTGTTCTGTTCACCGTGGATTGTCAAGGCTATCGGCTATGGTTTTGGCCAGACTGAAGGGAAGCTGGAGCTGACCCATCAGCTCAATCTGATCATGTTTCCCTATATCGCGCTGGTGTCGTTATTGGCATTGTTGACCGGTATTCTTAATGTTCGTGGTCATTTTTTTCTTCCCTCCCTATCCCCGTTACTACTTAATCTGGCGATGATTTTCGGGGCATTAAGTTTAGGCCAATTATTTCAGCGACCGGTGTTTGGCCTGGCTCTGGGCGTTTTGTTGGGAGGTATCTTGCAGCTGCTGTTGCAGTTTCCCGTCTTGTTGCGTTATCGCATTCGCCTGCGTCCCGATTTTCGTTTTTTTCAAGATTCGCAACTGAAAAAAATGACTTTACTCATGTTGCCGGGGATTGCCGGGGTGGCAATTTATCAAATCAATGTTGTGGTTTCCCGTTTGCTGGCCTCTTTTTTGCCCGATGGCAGTGTATCATATCTTTATTATGGTCAGCGTTTGTTTGAATTTCCCCAAGGAGTTTTTGTTGTCTCATTGGCACAGGCCGTTCTCCCGATGATGAGTCGACAGATCGCTGATGATGACCACGAGGGGATGCAGCAATCATTAGATTTTTCCTTGACCCTGATTGCTCTATTGACACTGCCGGCCATGGTGGGACTGATGCTGTGTGCCAAACCGATTTTTTCACTGTTTTTTCTCGGCGGTGAGTTCGGTTTGAGCGATATGGATAACAGCGCACTGGCGCTCATTTGTTTCGCTCCAGGATTATTGTTTGTCGGTTATAGCCGGATAGCAGCGCAGACCTTTTATGCCCTGAAGGATACCCGGACACCGGTTGTCGTGTCATTCTGGACGCTTCTGGTTAATCTTGGCGCTGGTATTGTATTGATGCAATGGCTTGGTTTTATGGGGTTGGCCCTGGCTTTGACCATCGCTTCGCTGTTTAATGCCATTGCGCTGTTAAATCTGTTGTGGCGCAAACTTGATTTGACGATGGCCAGGCAATTGCTGACCCAAAGTGTCAGAATTGTCTTTGCTTGTCTGCCAATGGCATTGCTGGTGTACCTGCTTCTGGGGATGGGGGAATGGAATTCGCCTGGTTCCACAGCCGTTAAGGCCTTAATTCTCGCTGGTGCCGTGGGGTCAGGAATTGTCGTTTTTGTGGGCAGCTGCCTACTGCTTAAAATCGATGAAATTCAACAGTTGCTGCGCATGATCACCAATAAATTTCGTCGTGATAAGTCGTCAGTGAAGCATCTTTAATAGTGCCTGAATTGAATTTCTCCGCGAGCAACCTTTTTCTCAACCCATTGCCGTAACTGTTTTTTAATATAGGTTCTGGTGGCAGGGGTCAGGAGAATAAAGCCGATCAGGTCGGTACAAAAGCCAGGAGTCAGTAAAACCATCCCCCCCGCCAGAATCATCGCCCCGTCAAACATTTCTTCTGCCGGAACGCGTCCGGACTGTAAATCGGATTGAATGCGAGTGAGCAGTTGAAAACCTTGGCTGCGGGCGAGAAATGCACCAGCAATGCCGGTCAAAATCACCAGGCTGATCGTCGGTATGGCGCCAATCTGCCGCCCCGCTTCGATGAGAACATAAATTTCAAGGATTGGGATAAAAGTAAAGAGAATCAATAGCTTTATAAACATGTATAGACCTTTTCATAAGAATTGTTAAATGAACCATTACCACTATATGGTAAATCTTTTTAAGATTTTTCACAAACCTCTAAGTTGCTGAAATAAAACAAAAAAATAAGTGACCAAAAATTGTGCAAGATGCTGGACGCGGCGCTTGTTGTTAGGCTTTTGTTACAATCAACAGGCTTACCAACAGCTTTTCAACAGAACGTGTGGACTGCACGTAAAAACTACAGAATTTCAGGAATTTGTCCATTTCAGCTATTCCTGGTTGGTCATTTTATGATCCATTTCCCTGATAGTTGATGTTGTTTTTTTACGTAGAAGATCCTCGGCATCTATTTCCAGCGCTACCGCCAATCCAGACAAGTTAAATAATAGCTGGGCGACAATATCTTCTGTTTGTGATTGCGGACAGGATGGATCCGCAATACAGCGCTCCAGCTGTTGTTGTCCGGTGCGCATTTGCTGAAGTTGATCGACTGGAGAACTGGCAGCAGTCTTTTTAATCAGTTTCTGAGTGCGTTTAAGTGCAGGTAATGATGAGGGCAGGCGTTGAGCAAGTTGTTGTGAGTGTCCCTTATCCTGACGTTCCTGTCGTTTGATCTGCTCCCAACGTTGTGCGTGCCCCTGTGTGTCAGCGTCAGCAAAAACATGGGGGTGGCGGCGGATCATTTTGGCACAGATTCCATTTATCACCGCAGTCAAATCAAACTCCCGGCGCTCGCTATAGATCTGGGCAAGGAAAACCACCTGCAGTAGCAGATCCCCCAATTCATCACAAATTTCATCAGGCCTGCCGCTGTCAATAGCTTCAAGGAGCTCATAAGCTTCTTCCAGGATGTAGCTCTTTAAGCGTTGGGGGGTCTGTTGCTGATCCCAGGGACATCCCTGAGGTGCGCGCAGGGTTGCCATGATTTGGGCCAGGGGAGATAGATCATGTTGATGGCCGAGAATATTTTGGGTCTCTGACATAGATAACTCATCCTTATTTGTTTTGGGCTGAATAGAGCTGCGCAGGTTAACAGGTAAGGGTTAGCGAGCAATAAAAAAATCTTGCAAAACCTCTGGGGATAGGCTAGACAGAAGCGCCATAAAAGCGGGGGGGAGACGTCGGCCTTTTGTCTTGACATGGTTACTTCTCCCTTTATACTGTTCCCTTTGCTTTGAGGGTGAACGTGCAGCTGGAACTGAAACATATCAAGGGTGGACAGCTGGAGCAAGACTACTCTTGTGAGGCTGGTGACTTTCCCTGGTTTAGTGAAGTCGGCTGAAGCGGGAGATAGCTCCTACCTCAGCCCCATCCATCTACATGTGCGTTTTGTCAGTCAGGACGCATGATTGAGTTGCAGGACAGATTCAGGCCACACTGAATGTGGTCTGTGGCTGTTGCCTTGATACGTTTGAAGCTACAAGTCGTAGAGGATGTTGCCCTGACGTTTGTGCCCGAAGTGGAAGACTGATCTGGCGCCGGAGCAGGGCTCGATCCCGGTGAGCTGGGGTTGATTTCTTACCGTATGATGATCGATGTTCGTGAAGCTCGGTGCAGGAACAACTGCTTATGGCTGTCCCAATGCATCCCATATGTGCTGCCAAGGCATGAGGATTATGTCCAGGTTGTGGGACGGTTTAAATACGACGGTCTGCAACTGTGAAAAAGTGTTTAACGACAAGTTTGGCGTTCTTGCTCAATTAAGAGGCACGGATGACGAAAAGCGTCCCTTGACATAGGATCCCCGATCCTGTGCTGAACAGATACGTTGTTTTTTATTTAACATAAAAATACTCCGGTACTTTCCGGGGTGTTCCATCCAAGGAGAATACGATGGCTGTCCCAAAGAAAAAGACCTCAAAATCAAAAAAGAATATGCGCCGTGCTCATGATGCAATCAGCGCCCCAGGAATTTCAACCTGCCCTAACTGCAATGAGCCCAAGCTTCCCCATCGGGTATGCTCCAGTTGTGGCACTTATAAGGGAAAAGAAGTTATCAATAGCGACAACGCCTGATCTGGTTTGGCGCTGACATGTTGAAAAAAATAGCTGTTGATGCCATGGGGGGGGATAACTCTCCAGAGGTCGAAGTTGCCGGCGCTGTCGCAGCTTGCCGTCGTTGGGGCTGTCAGGTCATTCTGGTTGGTGATACTCCCCGCGTGCAGCAGGAACTTGCCAGGCATGATATCGGCGGACTCCATATCGAACTTTATCATGCCAGCGACGTTATCAGCATGCATGACTCTCCATCAGCAGTAAGACGCAAAAAAGATTCTTCAATCCGCGTGGCTTTTGATCTGGTCAAATCCGGGGCAGCTACGGCTGTTGTCAGTGCCGGTAATTCAGGTGCCATTATGGCGGCAGGAATGCTGGTTTGTGGCCGTATTGATGGTGTCGAGCGCCCGGCTATCGGCACGTCTTTGCCTAATCTGGCTGATCAGACCATGGTGTTGGATATGGGTGCCAACGTAGATTGCAAGCCGAGTCACCTGTATCAGTTTGCCCTGATGGGGAGCATCTATGTTGAGCATCACCTTGGTAAGTCAACACCCCGAGTCGGTCTTTTGTCAAATGGTGCCGAAGAAAAAAAAGGCAATGATCTGACTCGCGAGGCCCATTTGTTGCTTAAACAGGCTCCGCTGAATTATTGTGGATATGTTGAAGGTGGCGATGTCTATAACGGTTCAGTCGACGTGGTCGTTTGTGACGGATTTGTCGGCAATGTGCTGCTCAAAGTGTCTGAAGGTCTGGCTGTTGCTATTGGAACCATGCTCAAACGTGAGATTGAAGGTCGTTTCTGGGCTAAAATAGGCTATTTACTCAGCCGTCCGGCCTTTCATTCATTTAAAAAAAGAATCAATCCGGCGGAGTATGGTGGCGCGCCATTGCTTGGTATTGCTGGTGCAGGGATTGTATGTCATGGCAGTTCTGACCCTGTTGCTATGAGTATTGCTATCCGCCAGGCCGGAGAGTATGCCCAAAGCGGTTTTTTTGAGCATCTGACAACTGTTTTTCAGCAATGACAGGTTTTTTCCGGGAGGTACAGGCATGAGAGCACGCATTACCGGTACGGGATCCTATATGCCTGAAAAGATCCTTACCAACCTCGATCTCGAAAAAATGGTCGATACCAATAATGAATGGATTATGGCTCGAACCGGTATCGAGGAACGACGTATCGCGGCGGATGACGAATGTACCTCTGATATGGCCGTAATAGCCGCCGAGCGGGCAATGGAAATGGCCGGCGTCAGTGCTGACCAGATCGATCTGATCGTTGTTGGAACCATCACCGGGGACTATCCCTGGCCGGCAACCGCTTGTATTGTCCAGGCCAAGATAGGTGCAAAAAAGGCTTTTGCCTATGATGTGTCGGCAGCCTGCAGCGGTTTTCTCTATGCTCTGTCCTGTGCAAACGATTATATTCGTTGTGGCCACGGCACTAAAGTTCTGGTCATCGGTGCTGAAACCTTGAGCCGTTCCATTGACTGGACTGATCGTAATACCTGTGTTCTTTTTGGCGATGGCGCCGGAGCTGTTGTTGTAGAAGCCGGTGCAGATGATGCCGGTATTCTCTCCTGTCACCTGCATTCCGATGGCAATTATCTTGAACTTCTCTACCAGCCCGGTTTTGGTGCTAAACATCCGGCGTCGACAGCTGGAGTTGATTCGCGTCTGCAATTTTTAAAGATGCAGGGCAATGAAGTCTTTAAAGTTGCTGTACGCTCTTTGACGGAAGTCTCTATTGAAGCTCTTCAGACCCATGGCTTTACCCACGAAGATGTCAAGCTGTTCATTCCCCATCAGGCTAATCGCCGGATTCTTGAAGCGACCGCCAAGCGTCTGCACCTAAAGGATGAACAGACTTATATCAATGTGCATAAATATGGTAATACCTCGGGAGCTACCATTCCCGTTGCGCTGGATGAGGCAAATCGGCAGGGTCTGATCTCTCCGGGCGATCTGATCTTGTCGGCTGCCTTTGGGGGCGGTTTTACCTGGGCATCGACTTTGTTGCGCTGGGCCTGATTTTTAGTTGAGGTTTAATAATCATGCTAACACTGGTGTTCCCCGGTCAAGGGTCGCAATATTCAGGAATGGGTAAAGATCTTGCTGAGAACTTTTCAGTCGCCGGGCAGTTATTTGAAGAGGCTAACGATGTTTTGGGTTTTGACCTGGCAAAGCTGTGTTTTTCCGGTTCCGAAGATGATCTAAAGTTGACTGCCAACACTCAGCCGGCGATTCTTGCGGTCAGTATTGCCGCTTTGCTTGTGCTGCGTCAGGAGGCCGAGCTGAAGCCGGCCTTTGCAGCAGGCCATTCCCTCGGCGAATATTCGGCTCTGGTGGCTGCCGGTGTTCTCTCCTTTGCCGATGCCCTGACAACGGTGCGTCAACGTGGAACGTTCATGCAGGAAGCGGTGCCCGTCGGTGTTGGTACGATGGCTGCGGTGCTGGGGCTGGAAGGTGAAGAACTTGAGCGTCTGTGTTGTGATGCCGCCCAGGGCGAGGTGGTTTCACCGGCGAACTTCAATTCACCGGGTCAGGTGGTCATTGCCGGCCATACCTCTGCTGTTGAACGAGCCATCAACCTGGCTGGTGAACGCGGTGCTAAACGTGCTCTGAAATTACCCGTCAGTGCCCCGTTTCATTGCGCCTTGATGGCACCCGCTGCACAACGTCTGGAACAGGTGTTGGCGCAAGTTGCTGTTGCTCCGTTCAGCATCCCGGTGGTGACCAATGTCGAGGCCACCTCCTGTGATCAGCCTGAACGAGTTAAGTCGCTACTGGTCAGGCAGGTATGTGCTCCGGTGCGCTGGGATGCGTCGATTCAACACTGTGCTTCATTGGGTGTTGATCGTTATCTGGAAGTGGGACCAGGTAAGGTGTTGACAGGTCTGATCAAGCGGATCCATCGCGGAGCTGCAATCGATCAGGTCGGGAATGTGGATAGTTTAAAACGCCTGCAATCCTGACCTGCCGGATACTTGTTAAGCCTGGTTTTATTGAGTCATTGAGGAGGCCGTACCATGTTGCTGAAGGACAAAGTTGCTCTTGTCACCGGGGCTACCCGGGGGATAGGTCGCTGTGTTGCCCTGGCGTTAGCCGCACAAGGGGCGCATCTGGTGGTCGTGGGTACGAACGCTGAAAAAGCTGTCGAGTTCGCGGCGGAACTCGAGCAGTCTGGAACACAAGCCCTTGGAGTCGGTGCCGATGTTTCCCTTGCTGCCGATGTCGAAAGGTTGGTAGATAGAACTAAAGAATGTTTTGGTCGAATAGATGTTCTTGTTAATAATGCAGGTGTTACCCGAGATGGTTTAATGCTGCGCATGAAGGAAGTCGATTGGGATACGGTGATTGATGTCAACTTGAAGGGCGCTTTTTTGTGTACTCGTGGCGTCGCTCGGCTGATGACCAAACAGCGCAGTGGTCGTATTATCAATATATCTTCTGTTGTCGGACAGATGGGCAACCCCGGTCAGGCAAATTATTGTGCCAGTAAGGCCGGCCTTCATGGTTTAACCAGATCCAATGCCCGTGAACTGGCTAAACGTCAGATCACTGTCAATGCCATTGCTCCCGGTTTTATCGAAACCGATATGACAGAGTTTCTGACCGAGCAGCAACGCACGGAATTGACGTCCCAGATTCCTCTGGAGCGTCTAGGGCATGTTGATGATATAGCAGCAACCGTGGTCTTCCTGGCGTCAGATCAGGCCGGCTATATTACTGGTCAGGTGATTGGCGTCAATGGTGGAATGTACATGTAAACAAAAAACATAATGGTTCGCAAAGAACCGAAAAAAGGAGAAATTTAACATGGCTTCGATTGATGAAAGAGTAAAGCAGATTGTAGCTGAGCAGCTGGGTGTGGATGAAGATCAGGTTACTGAAGATGCCGCCTTTATGGACGATCTTGGTGCTGACTCCCTTGACACCGTCGAGCTGGTCATGGCTCTTGAAGAAGAATTTGATGTCGAAATTTCAGACGAAGATGCTGAAAAGATCCAGACCGTCAAGGATGCGATCGAATACATCAGCAAACTTTCCTGATGTTGTCGTGGGCTGGTTACGATCTGATCGTTACCAGCCCATCATTTATTCAGGTTATAAGAATCTTAAAACTTTTGGTTTAAAGAGAGCTGAACTATGCGTAGAGTTGTGGTGACCGGTCTTGGTGTTGTCTCTGCCTTGGGAACCGGTGTTGAAAAAAACTGGACAGCAGTTACCAGCGGGCAGTCAGGAATTGCACCCATCACCCGATTTGATGCTTGTGATCTTGCCACCCGGATTGCCGGTGAGGTCAAAGACTTCAATCCCGAAGACTTTATCGACAAAAAAGAGATCAAGAAAATGGATCTCTTTATTCAATACGGTCTTGCTGCGGCAACCATGGCCTATGAAGATTCAGGTTATGAAATCACTGCAGACAACGCCGAAATGGTCGGTGTGGTGGTCGGTTCCGGACTCGGCGGTTTGCCGGCGATAGAACATTACCACCAGATCATGCTCGAACGTGGCTACAAAAAGATTTCTCCGTTTTTTATCCCCGTGGTGATCATCAACCTGGTCGCTGGTCAGATCTCAATGCGCTTTGGTGCCAAGGGGCCTAACCTGTCATCGGTTTCCGCTTGTGCTACCGGCACTCACTCTATTGGTGATGCTTATCATATGATCGCTCGAGGGGATGCTGATGTTATGTTTGCCGGTGGTTCTGAATCGACTATTACTCCGTTAGGCATTGGCGGTTTTAATGTGATGAAGGCTCTGTCAACCCGCAACGATGATCCTCAGGCTGCAAGCCGACCATTTGATAAAAATCGTGATGGGTTTGTTATGTCCGAAGGTGCCGGTGTGATGTTGCTTGAAGAATACGAGTCAGCAAAAAAGCGCGGGGCAAAAATTTATTGTGAGGTGGCAGGTTATGGTTTGAGCAGTGATGCTCATCATTTAACCCAGCCTTCTCCCGGCGGTGAGGGCGCTGCCCGTTGCATTAAAATGGCACTGCGTAATGCCGGACTTCAGCCGGAGCAGATTGGCTATATCAACGCCCATGGTACCTCGACTTACTTTAATGATCTTTACGAAACCATGGCAATCAAGACAGTTTTTGGTTCCTATGCCGATAAGGTGATGATCAGTTCCACCAAGAGCATGACGGGTCATGGCCTCGGTGCTGCCGGTGGCATGGAAGCCGTATATACGGCTCTGGCTCTCGACCGAGGGGTATTGCCGCCGACAATCAACTATCAGGAGCCGGATCCCGAGTGTAACCTTGATTATATCCCCAATACTGCGCGGGAAATTTCCTGTCAGGCGGCAATATCCAACTCGTTCGGCTTTGGTGGCACTAACGCAACCCTGGCCTTCAAGAAAATCTAGGAGTTTTTTGATGATTGCTGTTGCTAGTGACCATGGTGGTCTGGATCTGAAAAACGCAATTGTTGTATCATTGCAAGAACAGCAGATAGAATGTGTCGACCTTGGAACCGATGGTACGGCATCGGTGGATTATCCCGATTTCGCTGAAAAGGTCGCCAAGATGGTTGCTTCCGGTACCGCAAAAGCCGGGATTCTGATTTGTGGCACCGGTATCGGCATGTCGATTTCTGCCAACAAGATTCCCGGTATCCGCGCGGCTCTGGTTCATGATGAGTTTACCGCCCGGATGGCGGCTGAGCATAACGCCGCTAATATTCTGGTACTGGGTGGTCGTGTCCTCTCCGCTGATCAGGGTGTGCGTCTGGTCGATGTCTGGTTGACGTCACGTTATGAAGGCGGTCGTCACCAGCAGCGCCTTGATAAGATTGCTGCTCTGGAGTAGTTGGTTATCGTCATGAGGATAAAAGCGGAGCGGTTAGCGGCTCCGTTTTTTGTTTGTAGCCAGGTTTTTTTTCGCAGCAATTCAGCACTGTGCTTGAGTGATTTTTATAGCGTGTTTTTTTAAACAGGAGAGTAAGCATGACAGCAGACAGATTGGCAACAATTGACCCCGAGATTGCCAAGGTTCTTGAGCAGGAAGGCGCCCGCCAGGAATACAGCCTTGAGTTTATTGCATCGGAAAACTTTGTCAGTGAAGCTGTGCTTGAAGCACAAGGGTCGGTACTCACCAATAAGTATGCTGAAGGCTACCCCGGCAAGCGCTATTATGGTGGTTGTGAATTTGTCGATATTGCTGAACAACTGGCTATCGATCGTGCCAAGGAACTGTTTGGGGCTGAGCATGCCAATGTTCAGGCGCATTCCGGTTCCCAGGCCAATATGGCGGTTTATATGGCCACCTGTGCCCCCGGCGATACCGTATTAGGGATGAATCTCGCCCATGGTGGTCACTTAACCCACGGCTCACCGGTGAATTTTTCCGGCAAGCTTTACAAGATCGTCGCCTACGGTGTGAAGGCCGATACCGGTACCATCGATTACGACGAGGTTGCGCGTTTAGCTCACGAGCACCGCCCCAAGCTGATTGTCGTTGGCGCCAGTGCCTATCCGCGTGAGATTGATTTCCCCGCCTTCCGCCGGATAGCCGATGAGGTCGGCGCTCTGGTCATGGTTGACATGGCGCACATTGCCGGTTTGGTGGCAGCGGGAGTCCATCCCAGCCCGGTTCCCTATGCCGACTTCGTCACCTCGACGACCCACAAAACCTTGCGCGGACCCCGTGGAGGCCTGATTCTCTGCAGTGAAGAGTGGAGTAAGAAGCTCAACAGCCTCATTTTCCCCGGCATTCAGGGTGGGCCACTGATGCATGTCATCGCTGCCAAGGCGGTGGCTTTTAAAGAGGCACTACAACCTGAATTCAAGACCTACGCAGCCCAGGTAGTTAAAAACGCCAAAGCATTAGCCGCAGGGCTGGTGGCGCGGGGCTACAATCTGGTGTCCGGCGGTACCGACAATCACCTGATGCTGGTGGATTTCAGTGGCACCGACATGACCGGTAAAGTTGCCGAAGCGACCCTCGAACATGCCGGGATCACCGCCAACAAGAATGCTGTACCTTTTGATACCCGCTCTCCCTTTGTTACCAGTGGTATCCGCCTTGGTACCCCGGCTACCACCACCCGCGGATTGACGGAAAAAGAGATGGAGCAGGTTGCGGCGTGGATTGATCGGGCGCTGAAAAATAGCGGTAATCTGGACGTTCTCGCGGCAATCCGCGCTGAGGTCAAGCAGTTGTGTCAGCAGTTTCCCCTCTATCCACATCACCTTGGGTAAAAATATGGTGCGACCGGATTGGGATGAATATTTCATGCAGATTACTCAGCTGGTAGCGACACGCTCCACCTGTATGCGCCGTCAGGTTGGGGCCATGCTGGTCAAGGATCGGAATATTCTGGCGACCGGCTATAATGGGGTCCCTTCCGGTATCACTCATTGTGATGTCACCGGTTGTTTGCGGGATCAGCTTAATGTTCCCTCCGGAGAGCGCCATGAGCTTTGTCGCGGTCTGCATGCGGAGCAGAATGCTATTATTCAGGCAGCACGTCATGGTACCAACATCGCCGGCTCAACCCTGTACTGTACTGATTCCCCCTGTATTATTTGCAGCAAGATGTTGATCAATGCCGGGGTTAATGAAATCATCTATGGCCGTGGCTATCCCGATCAACTGTCTCTTGAAATGCTCGGCGAAGCTGGTATTCGCTATCATCAGTATCAGCCGGCTGTTGGCCAATGAAGTGTCCTTTTTGTCATCATGAAGACACCCGGGTCGTTGATTCCCGTCTCGGCAAGGATGGTAATAACGTCCGCCGCCGCCGTGAATGTCCGCTGTGCGAGCGGCGTTTTACTACCTATGAGCGGGTGGAGGAAATTCTCCCCTACGTCATCAAAAAAGATGGCCGTCGTGAGCCCTTCGATCGCGCCAAGATTGTCTCCGGTATGCAGCGCGCTTGCGAAAAACGCCCGGTCTCCATGGAACAGATTGAAGCCCTGGTTGATCAGCTTGAACGGCGTTTTCAGGAGTGTGGTGATAAGGAAATCCCAGCCAGTCTGATTGGCGAAGCGGTGATGGATGCCTTGCATGATACGGATGAAGTGGCTTATGTTCGTTTTGCCTCGGTTTATCGTCAATTCAAGGATATCAACGAGTTTATGACGGAACTCACCGATTTGCTTAAAAACTCCGGCACAGGGTGATGGCGTCGCAAAAACACCATGACTGACTCTACATCTTCCCATAAGAAGTACATGCAGCGCGCCCTTGAGCTTGCTGAACAGGGCAGGGGCCGCACCGCGCCTAACCCTGCTGTTGGGGCGGTCATTGTCAACAACGGACAGATTGTCGGTGAAGGCTTCCATCCTCAGGCCGGTAAGCCTCATGCTGAAGTCTACGCCCTCAAACAGGCAGGTTGTAGCGCCCAGGGTGCAGATATCTATGTCACCCTCGAGCCCTGTTCCCATACCGGTCGTACCCCGCCTTGTGTACGGGCACTTATTGCAGCGGGCATTCGCCGAGCTTATATTGCCATTATTGACCCTGATCCGCGTGTCAGCGGTGCCGGCATCAGGTTGCTGCGCGAGGCCGGTATCATGGTGGAGGTTGGTTTATGTCAAGATCAGGCTGCAGAATTGATCGCCGGTTTCAGCAAGCATTTGCGTAAAGGTCAGCCCTGGACTATCTATAAAGCCGCGATGACTCTTGATGGTTACACGGCTACTGCGGTTGGTGATTCACGTTGGATTTCATGCGATGAAAGCCGATTACGTGTGCATCGCTTGCGTAACCGTGTTGAAGCTATTATGGTGGGGATCGAAACGGTTCTTAAAGACGATCCACTACTCAATGTTCGTCTGCCTGATGAAGAAACCCGCGATCCTTTGCGCGTCATCGTTGACAGTCGGCTGCGTTTCCCCCTGACGGCAAAGATGCTAACACAACCATCCATGGCAACCACCCTGATCGCTACCTGTAGTGAGGATCATGCGCGTATCGACGCCCTGGAGGCAGCAGGAGCCGAGATGCTGATGTTGCCTGGCGATGATGCTGATCATGTCAGTCTGCCGGCCCTGTGGGATGAACTTGGACGCCGGCAGATCCATCATCTGCTGCTTGAAGGTGGCAGTACTCTCGCAACGTCAGCCTGGAAAGCCTGTTTGATTGATGAACTGATGGTCTTTGTTGCTCCACGACTGGTCGGTGGTTGCCCGTCCATTGGGCTATTTTCAGGTGTGGGTACAACGCTTATGGCTGACAATGCAATTCTTGACGATATGCACTACGAAACATCAGGAAGAGACTTGTTGATTAGCGCAAAGGTACAGACATGTTTACTGGACTGATTCAGGCCATTGGCCAGGTGCGCAGTCTCGAAGGCGGCGGCGACAGCGGTCGTTTGTGCATTACCAGTTCACTGGTACATGACGACTTGAGTATGGGGGAGAGCATTGCCGTCAATGGCGTTTGTCTTACCGTCACTGGCTGGGATCATGCCGGCTTCACTCTTGATGTGTCGCCGGAAACCCTGCGGACAACGACCTTGGGAACCTTATTGCCGCGTACAGCTGTTAACCTGGAAAGAGCTCTGCGCTTAAGTGATCGTCTGGGTGGCCATCTGGTCGCTGGTCATGTCGACAGTATCGGTACGGTGCGGCAGAAACGTAAAGAGCACAACGCGGTATATTTCGAGTTTGCCGCACCATCAGCGTCGCTGCGTTATATCGTTGCCAAGGGTTCTGTGGCTATTGATGGAGTCAGCTTAACTGTCAATCAGGTATATTCTGACCGCTTCAGCATCATGGTCATTCCCCATTCCCTCGAGCAGACCTGTTTAAAAGAGCGCCGTGTTGGTGATACGGTCAACATTGAAACCGACCTGATTGGACGCTATGTAGAACGTTTTGTTGCTCAACCTTCAGGCTCAACCGGCGGATCATTAAGCCGTGAGTTTCTTGCTAAAAATGGTTTTGTATGAGATAAATTCCGCCTTGAGCTGAGATGCTGATGAAATATAGTGACACAAAGGAACTTTGATAATGACAATTGCAAAAATCGATGCCGCGCTGGAGGATGTCCGTAACGGCAAAATGGTGATTCTGGTTGATGATGAAGATCGCGAAAACGAAGGAGACCTGGTCATCGCTGCTGAGCTGGTAACGCCGGATGCGATCAACTTCATGGCGCGCTTTGGACGTGGCTTGATCTGTCTGTCTCTGACTGAAGAACGTGCCGACCAACTGGATCTGCCGCTGATGGTCAGCGACAACAGCTCTTCCTTTGGTACCGCCTTTACCATCAGTATAGAAGCACGCAAAGGGGTGACCACCGGAATTTCTGCTGCCGATCGCGCCCGCACCATTGAGGTTGCCGTTGCCGATGATACCAACGCCAGGGATCTGGCGCGCCCCGGGCACGTGTTCCCGTTACGTGCTAAAAATGGTGGTGTGATGGTGCGTGCCGGACAGACCGAAGGCTCGGTTGATCTGGCGCGTCTGTCTGGACTCAAACCAGCCGGGGTCATCTGTGAAATCATGAATGAAGACGGCACCATGGCGCGCATGCCGCAACTTGAGGTGTTTGCTAAAGAGCACGACCTGAAGATCATCTCCATTGCCGACATCGTCGCTTATCGGATGCGTAAGGAACTGCTGGTTCGCCGTGCCGCTGAAACCCATATGCCAACCCCTTTTGGCGGCCCTTTTAATGCGATTATCTATGAGAACGAAGTAGATAATGCTCATCATATCGCGCTGGTAAAAGGCACTATTGACCCGGAAAAGCCGGTGCTGGTGAGGGTGCATTCCGAATGTCTTACCGGGGATGTCTTTGCCTCGGCCCGCTGCGACTGCGGTAATCAGCTCCATACCGCAATGGACCGCATTGGTGCAGAAGGGGCGGGGGTGATCCTTTATATGCGTCAGGAAGGGCGTGGTATCGGCCTGATCAACAAGTTTAAAGCTTATGCCTTACAGGATCAGGGACATGATACAGTTGAGGCTAACCATATCCTCGGTTTTGCGGCTGACCTACGTGACTATGGCATTGGTGCCCAGATCCTCGCTGATCTGGGGGTACGCAAAATTCGCTTGATGACTAATAATCCCAAAAAAATTATTGGTCTTGAAGGTTATGGTCTTGAGGTTGTTGAACGGGTTGGCCTGGAGATCCCCGCCGAAAGAACCAACGTAAAATATCTCAAAACAAAACGCGAAAAAATGGGACATTTGCTCGAAAATTTATAGTCTGATGAAACCAACAGGAGTCGATCGATGCCAAAGATCATTGAGGGAACATTCGATGCTGGTCATTTTCGTTTCGGGATTATTGTCAGCCGTTTTAACAGTTTCATTTCCGAACGACTGCTTGAGGGTGCGATTGATACGTTGATCCGTCATGGTGCCGACGATGCGCGATTGACCGTGGTTAAGGTGCCCGGTGCCTTTGAAATACCGTTGATGGCTAAGCAAATGGCGGCATCGAACAAGTTTGACGCGCTTTTATGTTTAGGTGCGGTGATTCGTGGGGGCACTCCGCATTTTGAATATGTCAGTTCCGAGGTAACCAAAGGCGTAGCGCAGGTGTCGCTCGAGTATGGACTGCCTGCGGCTTTCGGCGTATTGACTACCGATTCGGTTGAACAGGCCATTGAACGTGCTGGTACCAAGGCTGGAAATAAAGGTGCCGAAGCGGCCATGAGTGCGCTGGAAATGGTGAATGTGATGGGCATTTTTAACGCCGATGAGTAATAACCGCCGGCGCGGGCGCGAATATGCCCTGAAAATTCTTTTCGCTCTTAAATATCAGGTCGATCAGATCAACGCCGATCAGATTCTGGCAAACTTCTGGGATAACTATCATTATTCTGAAGATATCCTCGGTGAACCTCTCGAAGAGGGAGCAAAACCGGTGCCTGACGCGGTGCGCCTGTTTACCGAAAAACTGGTACGCGGCGTGTTGGAACAGCGTCCCGTGCTCGATGAGTGGATAGCCGCTGTTGCCAAAAACTGGTCACTGAAGCGGATGGCGCCGATTGACCTGGCCTTGCTGCGGTTGGCGACCTACGAGTTGCAGTTTCTGGCTGATATCCCGGCTGCAGTGACACTGAACGAGGCGATTGAAATCGCCAAGCGTTACGGGACGAAGGAATCACCTGCCTTTGTTAATGGCCTGCTGGATAAAATCGCCCAACAGAACTCAGTCATACAAAAGGCTGATTGAAAATAATAAGAATGGAGACAGTACATGAAGAATAGCATCAATATCGGTCTGCTCGGCTTTGGTACTATCGGTACTGGAGTTGTCAGAATATTACAAAAAAACGCTGATGTTCTTCAGCAGCGTCTTGGTGCGCCGGTCCAGTTGGTGAAAATTGCTGATCTGGATATCACTACCGATCGCGGCGTGCCGGTGGAGCAGGAGATGCTGACAACGAATGTTGAGGATGTGATCAGTCACCCCGACATAGATCTTGTGGTAGAACTGATTGGTGGCTATGAACCGGCAAAAAGTTTTCTACTTAAAGCCATTGCCAATGGCAAACATGTCGTGACCGCCAATAAGGCATTGATGGCTGTCCATGGTCAGGAAATTATTGCCGCCGCCAACAAGGCCGGCGTCTCGGTCATGTTTGAAGCTGCTGTCGGTGGCGGCATCCCGGTTATTTCGCCGATCAAGGAGAGTCTGGGTGCCAATCGTTTCAGCTCGGTGCTTGGCATCCTCAACGGCACCTGTAATTTTATTCTCACCAAAATGACCGATCACGGCAGTGACTTTGCCGCAGTACTTAAAGAAGCACAGCAACTAGGCTATGCCGAAGCGGATCCGACCTTTGATATTGAAGGGGTAGATACGGCCCACAAAATCGCACTGCTCAGCGGCTTGTGTTTCGGTACCAGGGTTGATTTTGACCAGGTGTATATCGAAGGAATCAGCAATATTGACGCGGTCGATATCAGCTTTGCCAAGCAGATGGGCTACAAAATCAAATTACTGGCTATCGGTAAAAACCATGGTGATCAGATTGAAGTACGAGTGCATCCGACCATGATTCCGGCAGAGGACCAACTGGCCGAGGTCGATGGTGCCTTTAATGCTGTGCGTCTGATCGGCGACTTTGTCGGGCCGACCCTGCTTTACGGCAGTGGTGCCGGCATGGATCCGACCGCCAGTGCGGTCATGGGCGATGTTATGGCCATTGGCCGCGATATTCTCAGTGGTGCCCGTTTGCGCGTGCCGATTATGGGGTGTTGTGAAGAGGCGGTTCAGTCGTTACCGATTCGGCCGATGAGTGAGATCATCAGCCACTATTATCTGCATTTTAGAAGCCTCGATCGACCCGGCGTGCTTGCCCGGATCGCAGGCTGCCTTGGTGACCATCACATCAGCATTCAGTCGATGATCCAGCCTGAGCGCCACGATGCTGATTGTGTTCCCATTGTCCTGATGACTCATGCTGCCAAAGAAGCCGATGTGGTGAAAGCGTTAAAAGAGATCGAAGCGTTTGACATCACCTGCCAACCCCCGCGCCTGATCCGGGTCGAGCATGATCTAGGCTAAGAGGGCCGAAATAAATAGAAAAAAAGAGCCCCCATCCCTTTCCAGGATGGGGGCTCCCCCCCTCCGACCCACATTGCATGATATGGCATTGCAAGTCGTTCAGACCCTTGTTGTGGTGTAACTATTCAGCTGTAGTCCTTGCGCAG
>JAGYPB010000039.1 GCA_018399135.1 Deltaproteobacteria bacterium
AACCCGCAGGGTTTGCTGCAGGGGTTGATCTTCGACTCCTGGTATGATTCCTATCAGGGCGTTATTATCCTGGTGCGCATTTTTGAAGGTACTGTAAAAAAGGGGGACAAGGTCCGCCTGATGCAAACGGGTGGCATCTATGAGGTTAACAAGGTCGGGGCTTTCAGTCCGCATCCGGTCGAACTTCAGGATCTTGCAGCCGGCGAGGTGGGGTTCGTTATCGCCGGTATCAAGGTGGTAGAAGATGCCAAGGTCGGTGATACCCTGACCCACCACCATCAGCCGGCAGCAAAAGCTCTTCCTGGCTATCAGGTGGTCAAGCCCATGGTCTTTTCGGGTCTTTATCCCATCGACAGTGGTGAATATGACGCCCTGCGTGATGCCCTGGAAAAGCTACGTCTGAATGATGCTGCTTTTTCCTTTGAGCCCGAAAATTCCCTCGCCTTGGGTTTTGGTTTCCGTTGCGGTTTCCTCGGTCTGTTACATATGGAGATTATCCAGGAACGCCTGGAACGTGAATTCAATGTTGAACTGATAACCACAGCACCTACGGTTGTTTACCGGGTGACTACGGTCAAAGGGGAGGTGTTAAACGTTGAAAGCGCCAACATGCTCCCTGATATACAGATGATCCAGCAGATTGAAGAACCCTTTGTGCTTGCTTCGATCCACGTTCCCAATGAGTTTGTCGGGGCGGTGCTGGGGCTGTGTATAGAGAAAAGGGGGATACAGCGCGAAATCAAATACCTGACCGCAAACCGCGTAATGATTGTGTTTGAATTGCCGTTGAACGAGATTGTCCTCGACTTCTTTGATCGTCTCAAATCCATCAGTCGTGGCTATGCTTCGCTTGATTACGAACATCTGGATTTCCGTACGAGCCGTCTGGTGCGCCTGAATGTTCTGATCAATGGCGAGGTTGTCGATGCCTTATCCCTGATTGTTCACAATGATAAGGCACAATACCGTGGTCGTGAGCTGGTATCGAAAATGAAAGAATTTATTCCCAGACAACAATACGAGGTTGCAATTCAGGCGGCAATCGGCAATAAGGTGATAGCCCGTTCAACCGTAAAAGCCCTGCGCAAGGATGTGACTGCTAAATGTTATGGTGGTGACATCACCCGTAAGCGTAAACTTCTGGAAAAGCAGAAGGCGGGGAAAAAACGGATGAAACAGGTCGGTAGCGTTGAGCTGCCGCAAGAGGCATTTCTGGCAATCCTTAAAATTAAAGAGTAGCGCCATGGCTTTTTTCCGTAAGAAAAAATCACAGATCAAATCGAACAAACCCTGGTACCGTGAATGGTCTGAAGCGCTGATTATTGCTGTTGTTCTAGCGCTTATTATTCGTACTTTTGTGTTTCAGGCATTCAAAATTCCTTCCGGCTCGATGCTTGATACGTTGCTGATTGGTGATCATCTGCTGGTCAATAAATTTATTTATGGCACCAAATTACCGTTCAGCGATAATCGCTATCTGGCGTTGCGCAGTCCACAGCGTGGCGATGTGATCGTCTTTGAATTTCCGGAAGATGAAGGGAAATCCTATTTTCAGCGCCGCGACTTCATCAAGCGACTGATCGGACTGCCGGGTGATTTGGTAGAAATTCGCGCCAAACAGGTTTTTGTCAATGGTGAGCTCCTTCAGTTTGAACAGGAAATTCACCGAGATAACCAGGTTCTTCCTGCCGTCGCCGGGCCACGTGATAATATGGTGCCATTCAGGGTGCCTGAAAACCAGTATTTTGTGATGGGAGATAATCGCGATTTTTCCTACGATAGTCGTTTCTGGGGATTTGTCGATGACACCAAGGTTAAGGGATTGGCGTTTATAAAATACTGGTCATGGGACGCCCAGGCGACTTTGCCGGGCAAAATCCGCTTCAATCGTATTGGACGTCCTATTCATTAAAATAAACTTGCTGTTTGCCCTATTGACAAGTCTGCGGCCAGCGATGTAACGTCCAAAGAGCGTAAATTCTTTTTACCCTTTAAACTGATCCGAGAGATCAGCAAGGGAGAACACATGTTTTACAATTTCTCCAAAAAACCCGAACACCTGTACGCATCTGCTGTACAGGTGTTTTTTTGTGTCCTTTTTGTTGCAGGAGGTACTTGTGTCGACTGAATCGGTGGAAATACTCGATCTGGACGGAGTGAATCGCGCACTAACCCGCATTGCCCATGAGATTATTGAAAAAAACAAAGGGGTTGATGATCTTGTGGTGATAGGAATTCGCACCGGAGGAGCCTTTCTTGGGGAGCAGATTCAGCAACGTATCAACAAAATTGAATCGGTCACAGTGCCCTTCGGCAGCATTGATATCACCATGTACCGCGATGATCTGGCCTCGCGCGGACATCTTGCTGTCGGTCAGACCGACATTCGTTTTAATCTTGATGGTAAGCAGGTGGTACTGGTTGACGATGTTCTCTTCACCGGGCGCACTATCCGTGCCGCTATGGATGCAGTGATGGATCTTGGGCGACCGCAGAGTATTCAGTTGGCCATCCTGATTGACCGTGGTCATCGTGAATTGCCGATCCGCCCCGATTATATCGGACGAAATCTGCCAACATCCCGCAACGAACAGATCAAGGTAGACTTTGACGAACAGAACATACCCCGAGCAATTTATCTGCTCAAAAGCTAACGGCGGAGAATAGATATGAATTTTAATCCGAAACATATACTGGGCATCAAGAATCTATCAGCTGCGGAAATCCATTTCATTCTCGACAGCGCCGCCAGCTTCAAGGAGATCAATAGCCGTCAGATCAAGAAAGTGCCGACCTTGCGTGGAAAAACTATCGTCAACCTGTTTTTCGAAGCCAGTACCCGCACGCGTACCTCTTTTGAAATTGCCGGCAAACGCCTTTCTGCTGATACGATCAATATCAGCGCCTCCTCTTCATCCGTTGTCAAAGGGGAAACCCTTGAAGACACAGCGAAAAATATCGAGGCTATGCACCCGGATATCATTGTCATGCGCCACAGCGCTTCCGGTGCCTGCGACTATCTGGCGCAGCGGCTTAAGTGCTCGGTCATTAATGCCGGAGACGGCACCCATGAACATCCGAGTCAGGCGTTGCTCGATGCTTTCACCATTCGTCAACATAAAAAAAAGATTGAAGGGCTGACCGTCACGATTGCCGGCGATATTACCCACAGTCGCGTCGTGCGTTCTAATATTTATTGTCTGACTAAACTTGGTGCAAAGGTACGTGTGGCCGGACCACGTACCATGTTACCCCCTGGGCTGGAAAAGCTCGGGTGTGAGGTCTTTACAGATTTGCGCGAAGCTATTCGCGATGTTGACTGTATCATGATGCTGCGTATTCAACGCGAGCGCCAGGGCAAAACCCTGATCCCTTCGTTGCGCGAATATGCCCGCTTTTATGGTTTGAATCCTGACAACATCAAACTCGCCAAGTCGGATGTCATTGTTCTGCACCCCGGTCCAATGAATCGCGGAGTAGAGATTTCCTCCCTGGTTGCCGATGGCCCGCATAATGTCATTCTTGATCAGGTGGAAAATGGTGTTGCTGTGCGGATGGCGCTTTTATATCTGGTTTCCGGCGGCGAGTCAGTTCAAAATGTTTAAACCTATACATGAGGTAGTGTCATGAGAGTACTTGTTAAAAATGGACATTTGCTTGATCCTGTAAATAATATTGATGGTCGTTATGATGTGCTGATTGAGGATGGTAAGGTGGCAGCCGTTGGTGCCGATCTAGCGCTAGCGGTAAATGATGCTGAGATCATTGCTGCTGACGGTCTACTGGTTGCCCCTGGATTGATCGACATCCATGTCCATCTGCGTGATCCGGGCCTCGAATACAAGGAAGATATTATCAGTGGCACTCATGCTGCAGCCGCTGGTGGTGTCACATCGGTCGCCTGCATGCCCAACACCAGTCCGGTGATTGATACAGCCCCGGTTGTTGAATACATCATCAATAAGGCGCGCCAGCATGGTTGTGCTAATGTCTACCCGGTTGCGGCGATCAGCCAGGCCATGAAGGGGGATGTTCTATCCGAGATGGGTGAACTCAAAGCCGCGGGCTGTGTCGCTTTTTCCGACGATGGCGTGCCGGTCGTCAGCGGAGAACTGATGCGTCGTGCCTTTGAGTATGCCGATACCTTTGGCGCGCCGATCATCTCTCATGCCGAAGACTTGAGTCTGGTCGGTGAAGGCTGTATGAATGAAGGGGATGTGGCCACTGAATTAGGGCTTAAAGGAATCCCCTGGGTTGCTGAAGATGCTGCCACTGCACGGGAAATCATGCTTGCTGAATTTACCAACAGTCGTCTCCATATGGCCCATGTATCGACCAGGGGGAGCGTGGAACTTGTCCGACAGGCTAAGGCGCGGGGGGTCAAGGTGACCTGCGAAGCGACACCTCACCATTTTACCCTGACTGATGAGGCGGTTCGCGGTTACAACACCAACGCCAAAATGAATCCGCCTTTGCGTAGCCAGGCAGACGTGGACGCGGTACACGCCGGTCTTGCTGATGGCACCATAGACGCCATTGCGACAGATCATGCCCCCCATCATTACGATGAAAAGAATGTCGAGTTTGCCATTGCCATGAATGGCATTGTCGGACTTGAAACTATGCTTCCCTTGACGATGAATCTGGTCAGGACAGGGGTCATCAGTCTTCGCCAGGCAATTGCCCTGATGACCTGTCAACCAGCAGCCATTATCGGTATCGACCGTGGTTCACTGAACGTTGGCGCGGTTGCCGATCTGGTACTGATCGACCCGGAATTTGAATGGACGCTGGATGCCAAACAGCTCAAATCAAAGAGCAAAAATACTCCCTTTGATGGCTGGACCATGCATGGTGCGGCGATCCGGACATTGCTGGCTGGGCGGACGGTATTTCAACGTGAGCAGTAAGCAGTAAACAGATAGCCAAACGACCAATAAAAACTCTAAACCATAGAGGCACAAATGAAAGCAGTTCTGGCATTAGCCGACGGTAAATATTTTGTCGGCACCTCCCTCGGTGTCACCGGGGAAGTAACCGGCGAAGTTGTTTTTAATACCAGCATGACCGGTTATCAGGAGATTCTCACCGATCCTTCTTATCATGGTGAGATCGTTACCATGACCTATCCGCAGATCGGCAACTATGGCATCAATGACGAGGACGTTGAGTCGGCCAAACCTCATCTGTCAGGTTTTGTCGTACGAGAATCCTGTCCGTTTCCGAGTAACTTTCGCTCGCAAATGACCCTGGATACCTATCTTAAGCAGAACAATATTGTTGCTATCGAAGGCATCGATACGCGTGCGTTGGTCCGCCATATTCGCACGACCGGCGCCCAGACCGGGATTATTTCAACCATCGATACTGATCCGCAAAGCCTGATCAAGAAGGCGCAAGCAGCGCCCGGCCTGGTAGGACGTGATCTGGTGCGCGAGGTGACATGTAAGGCTCCTTACCAATTCCATCAGGGACTCTGGGATCTGACGACAGGGTATACTGATGCTGATCCGGAGCTCGCTCAATATAATGTGGTTGCGTTTGATTTTGGTATGAAGCGCAACATCCTGCGCAATCTGAATACGCGTGGTTGTAACGTCACCGTTGTGCCGGCTGAAACTAGTGCGACCGAGGTATTGAAACTCCATCCGGATGGAGTGTTTTTAAGTAATGGCCCCGGCGACCCTGAGCCTCTCCACTACGCTCAAGAGGCCATCCGTGACCTGCTTGGCAAGGTACCGATATTCGGTATTTGTCTGGGGCATCAGCTCTTGTCTATTGCCTGTGGTGGTCAAACTTATAAACTCAAATTCGGTCATCGCGGCGGTAACCAGCCGGTACTGGATTATCAGCGCCAACAGGTTGAAATCACATCACAGAACCATGGTTTTGCCGTAGATGCTAAAACTCTGGATGCGGATAAAGTCAAGGTGACCCACATCAATCTCAACGATCAGACTGTCGAGGGAATTGCCCATCTCGAGCATCCCGCCTTTTCGGTACAATACCATCCGGAGGCATCACCTGGCCCCCACGATGCGGCCTATCTGTTTGACCGGTTCATTGCAATGATGCAAAGCCACAAGTAGTTGTTTCCAACGAAGGAGAGAACATGCCCAAACGTGAGGATATTAAGAGCATTTTGATCATCGGCTCCGGCCCGATTATTATCGGCCAGGCCTGTGAGTTTGATTATTCCGGCACCCAGGCATGTAAGGCCCTGCGCAAACTTGGATATCGCATTATTTTGGTCAACTCTAATCCGGCCACCATTATGACCGATCCGGGAATGGCCGATGCTACCTATATTGAGCCTCTTAATGTTCCTACTCTGACTGAGATCATTGCCAAAGAGCGACCCGATGCACTGTTACCCAATCTGGGCGGACAAACGGCACTGAACCTGTCGATGGCCTTGTCTGAAGCAGGCGTTCTTGATCAATACAAGGTTGAGGTCATTGGTGTAAATCTTGATGCCATCAAACGTGGCGAAGATCGCGATACATTCAAACAGACCATGGCCTCTTTAAATATCGAAACGGCAACCAGTGAAATTGCCACCACCATGGATAAAGCGCATGAAATTGTTCAGCGTACCGGTCTGCCAGTGGTTATTAGACCGGCTTATACCATGGGTGGTACCGGTGGTGGATTTGCTTATAACCTCGAAGAATTCGAAGAGATTGCCTCTCGTGGTCTGTCGTTAAGTCCGGTCAGTCAGATTCTTATCGAAGAGTCAGTACTCGGCTGGGAAGAGCTAGAAGTTGAAGTCGTACGTGACGCTAAAAACCAAAAAGTCACCGTCTGTTTCATTGAAAACGTTGATGCCATGGGGGTTCATACCGGCGATTCCTTCTGTACTGCCCCGTTTCTAACGGTTCCTCAGAAGCTTCAGGAGCGCCTGCAGGATTATGCACACCGTATTGTTGAAGCGATTGAAGTGATTGGTGGTACCAATGTCCAGTTTGCCCATGATCCCGTCAGCGACCGCGTCGTTGTCATTGAAATTAATCCACGCACTTCGCGCTCTTCGGCCCTGGCAAGCAAGGCGACCGGTTTTCCCATCGCCCTGGTATCGGCAATGCTGGCGGCTGGCCTGAACCTGGATGAAATTCCTTACTGGCGCGATGGTACTCTGGATAAATACACGCCATCCGGCGATTATGTGGTCGTCAAGTTCGCCCGCTGGGCTTTTGAGAAATTCAAAGGGGTGAAAGATCACCTCGGCACTCAGATGCGTGCTGTCGGCGAGGTGATGAGCATCGGCAAAAACTACAAGGAAGCATTGCACAAAGCCATCCGCTCCCTGGAAAATGGTCGTTATGGCCTTGGTTTTGCTGCCGATTTCAACACCAAGAGTCTTGATGAATTACTTGAACTGCTGGTTGAACCGAGCAGTGAGCGACATTACATTATCTATGAAGCCCTGCGCAAAGGGGCGAGCATTGAAATATTGCATCAGCGCACCCATATCAAAGCCTTTTTTCTTAAGCAGATGAAGGAACTGGTTGAGCTTGAGGAGAAGATTCTTACTTATCGAGGTCAATTACCACCGGACGAGTTGTTGGCCCAAGCCAAAAAAGATGGTTTTGCCGACCGTTATCTTGCCCAGATTCTGGGTCTAACAGAAACCAGTGTACGCGAAAAACGGATTACTCTCGGGATTGAAGAAGCTTGGGAGGCGGTGCCGGTCAGCGGTGTTGAGGATGCTGCCTATTATTATTCGAGCTATAACATCACAGACTCGGTGCCGGTCAGTGACAAAAAAAAGATCATGGTTTTAGGTGGCGGCCCTAACCGGATCGGTCAGGGGATCGAATTTGATTACTGCTGTGTCCATACGGCCTTTGCCCTGCGCGATGCCGGTTATGAAACCATCATGATCAACTGCAACCCGGAAACCGTCTCAACCGACTACGACACCTCAGATAAACTCTATTTTGAGCCCCTTACTCTCGAAGATGTGCTGGCGATTTATCACAAAGAACAACCGGAAGGGGTAGTGGTACAGTTTGGCGGCCAGACCCCGTTGAACATTGCTGCTGAATTGCAGGCTGCCGGCGTCAAGATTATCGGTACCAGCCCGGAAACCATTGACATGGCTGAAGACCGCGAGCAGTTTAACGCGATGATGGTCAAACTGGGGATTCCGCAGCCGGCTTCCGGCATGGCAGCCAGTATTGATGAAGCCATCCAGATTGCCCAGCGTATCGGCTATCCACTGATAGTGCGTCCTTCTTACGTGCTGGGTGGCCGGGCAATGGAGATTGTCCATGATGAACAAATGCTGCTGGAATATCTGCAAAAAGCGGTCGATATCTCACCGGGGCGACCGATTCTGATTGATTGCTTCCTTGACAATGCTGTTGAAGCCGAAGCCGACGCTATCTGTGACGGCTACACCGCATTTGTTCCAGCGGTCATGGAGCACATCGAAATGGCCGGGGTTCACTCCGGTGATTCAGCCTGTGTCATTCCGCCGGTGAATATCCCAGCACAGCATATCGACACCATCAGTGAATATACCCGCCGCATCGCCGTTGAAATGGGCGTTGTCGGTCTGATGAATATCCAATATGCCATTTATAAGAATCAGGTTTATATTCTTGAAGCAAACCCTCGCGCCAGCCGAACGGTTCCGCTGGTTTCCAAGGTTTGTGCCATTCCCATGCCCCGTCTGGCGGTACAGGCGATATTAGGTAAGTCGCTTGATATTCCGGCCTCACTGCAGCAGACAATTCCTTACTTTGGCGTTAAAGAGGCAGTTTTTCCCTTTAACATGTTTCCCGAAGTCGACCCGGTACTCGGGCCGGAGATGCGCTCCACCGGCGAGGTTCTCGGCCTGGCAAGCAGCTACGGGCTCGCCTTTTACCGTGCGCAGGAGGCCACCGGCACCAGCCTTCCCTTAACTGGGACGGTTCTTATGACGGTTGCTGAAGCTGATAAGTCGCAGATTCTGGCAACGGCGCGTATTTTTGCTGCCAGCGGTTTTAAATTGCTTGCTACTTCCGGTACAGCAGCTTTTCTGCAACAGCACGGGGTTGATGTTGTGTCTGTTCAGAAAATGCATGAAGGGCGTCCCAATATTGCGGATCTGCTGAAAAATGGCGAAATCCATCTGGTCATCAACACACCGATCGGCAAACAAAGCCTGCATGATGATTCATATATCCGCAAGACCGCCATTCGCTACAAGGTGCCTTACATTACTACGGCAGCAGCAGCTCAGGCAGCGGCACTGGGGATTGCCGAGCGGATTCAGGGCCGGGAGCTGATTAAATCATTGCAGGAATATCACGTGAAATTATGAACCTGCTACATAACAGATACCCATAACAATTTCACCAAGGGATCAGCATGCCAAAACGTCAAGATCTTAAAAAAATACTGATTATCGGTGCCGGGCCAATCGTTATTGGTCAGGCCTGTGAATTTGATTATTCCGGCACTCAGGCCTGTAAGGCGTTAAAAGAAGAAGGGTATGAGGTTGTCCTGCTCAATTCCAATCCGGCAACCATCATGACCGACCCTGATTTTGCTGATCGCACCTACGTCGAACCTGTAAATCCAGACGTGCTGGAACGGATTATTGAAAAAGAACGTCCTGATGCTGTCTTGCCTACCCTTGGTGGACAGACTGCTTTGAACACCGCCTTGGCGGTGGCTAAAAGAGGCATCCTTGATAAATTCGGGGTCGAACTGATTGGTGCTAAAATTGAATCGATAGAAAAAGCAGAGGATCGCACCCTGTTCAAAAGGGCGATGGAAAAAATCGGTCTGGAAGTGCCACGTTCCGGATTAGCTCATAATTATCAGGAAGCGATCGAAATCCTTGACTATGTCAATTTTCCGACCATCATTCGGCCTTCTTTTACCCTTGGTGGTAGCGGTGGTGGTATTGCCTACAACCGTGAAGAATATGAAGAAATGGTGATGGCCGGAATTGAGGCCTCACCAACTAATGAGGTTATGGTCGATGAGTCGATTATCGGATGGAAAGAGTATGAACTGGAGGTCATGCGCGATTGCGCCGATAATGTTGTTATCATCTGTTCCATTGAGAACTTTGACGCTATGGGCGTTCATACTGGTGATTCCATTACCGTCGCACCGGCTCAGACTTTAACTGACAAGGAATACCAGATCCTGCGTGATGCTTCCTTGAAGATTATTCGTGAAATCGGCGTTGATACCGGAGGTTCCAATATTCAGTTCGGCATCAATCCGGTCGACGGGCGTCTGGTAGTTATCGAAATGAACCCGCGGGTGTCGCGTTCATCTGCATTAGCGAGTAAAGCAACCGGTTTTCCCATCGCAAAGATCGCTGCCAAGCTGTCTGTCGGCTATCGCCTGGATGAAATTTACAACGATATCACCAGAGAAACCCTGGCATCCTTCGAGCCGACTATTGATTATGTCGTCACCAAAATTCCACGGTTCACCTTTGAAAAATTCCCCCAGGCTGATGCGACCCTGACCACCCAGATGAAATCGGTGGGGGAGGTCATGGCCGTTGGTCGAACCTTCAAGGAGAGTTTCCACAAAGCCTTGCGTTCGATGGAGATCGGTTCTTATGGCTTGGAGAGCCGAATTTTTGCAACTCCGGCTGACTATAAAAAACCGCTAACCGAAGAACAACAGTCACTGATCTGTAATAAACTGCAGGTTCCGGGGTGGGAGCGAATCTGGTATCTCGCTGATGCCATGCGCGCCGGTTTCAGCGTTGAGAACATCTATCAACTCAGTGGCATTGATCCCTGGTTCGTTTCCAATCTGGCACAGCTGATTGAAATGGAAGGGGAATTGCTTATCAGTAAACTACCAACTACCCATGAAAACCCTGTCTTTAGTGACCTATTACGCCAGGCTAAGCAGTACGGTTTTTCCGATCGCCGACTGGCAACGCTGCTTAACAGTTCAGAAAAAGCGATTCGCAAATACCGCCATGATCAGGGTATTCGCCCTGTGTACAAGCGGGTTGATACCTGCGGCGCCGAGTTTGAAGCCTATACTCCCTATTTCTACTCAACCTATGAATTGGAGTGCGAGGCAGAGCCGACCGATAAACGCAAAATTATCATTTTAGGTGGTGGCCCAAATCGTATCGGCCAGGGGATTGAGTTCGACTACTGCTGTGTTCACGGCGCCTTTGCCCTGTCGGCTGCTGGATTTGAAACCATCATGGTGAATTGTAATCCGGAGACAGTATCGACCGATTATGATACCTCTGATCGCCTCTATTTTGAGCCACTGACCCTGGAAGATGTCCTTGAAATAGTCGCAATTGAAAATCCTGAAGGGGTCATTGTTCAATATGGTGGTCAAACGCCGTTGAAACTGGCTGTGGCTCTTGAACAAGCCGGGGTGCCGGTGATTGGCACCTCGCCGGATGCCATCGACCGGGCGGAGGATCGTGAGCGCTTCCAGATGTTACTCAACAAGCTTGGGTTGTTGCAGCCCGAAAATGGTATTGCCCGTTCCTTTGAAGAGGCCGAGGTTATTGCCGAACGTATCGGTTATCCGGTGGTGGTTCGTCCGTCCTACGTACTGGGTGGCCGCGCCATGGAAATTGTTTATGATGTCGAGCGTCTGCGCAATTATATGAAATTTGCTGTTGATGCCTCGCCGGAGCATCCGATACTGGTTGACAAATTCCTGCAGGATGCCATTGAGGTGGATGTCGATGCTATAGCTGACGGTATCGATGTGGTCATTGGCGGCATCATGCAACATATAGAAGAAGCCGGCATCCATTCTGGTGATTCTGCCTGCGCTTTGCCGGCGTTTTCACTGTCAAATGAGTTACTTGACGAGATTCGCCGCCAGACCAGAGAACTGGCGCTGGAACTGAAGGTTGTCGGCCTGATGAACATCCAGTACGCCATCAAGGGCAACACCATTTATCTATTAGAAGTCAATCCACGTGCCAGCCGTACGGTACCTTTTGTATCAAAAGCGACCGGTCGTCCATTGGCACAGATTGCTGCCCTGGTCATGGCGGGACAATCGTTGGCGCAGCAGAGGATCTCCGGGGAGATCATCCCACCCTACATTTCAGTTAAAGAATCAGTCTTTCCCTTTGCTAAATTCCCCGGTGTTGACACTCTGTTGGGCCCGGAGATGAAATCAACCGGCGAAGTCATGGGAATCGACTTCGATTTCGGTCGTGCCTTTGCCAAGGCGCAATTGGCAGCAGGGGTTAAATTACCATCTAAGGGAACAGTCTTTGTCAGTGTTAAAGATACTGACAAACAACCGGCACTTGCTGCCATCAAACGATTAGCAAACGCCGGTTTCAAAATTGTTGCTACAGCGGGGACAGCCCGGTTCTTAAGCGACCATGGAGTTGCAGTCTCTACCATCAATAAGGTCAAGGAAGGACGCCCACATTGTGTTGATGCCATTAAAAATCGTGAATTTTCTATGGTTTTCAATACCACGCTGGGTGCCGCTTCAGTTGCCGATTCCTACTCTATCAGACGCGCGGCCTTGATGAATGAAATTGCCTACTTCACCACGGTTGCTGGAATCAATGCGGTTGCCGACGGGGTGCTTGCCATGCAGCGAGAAACCCTTGACGTTAAACCCCTGCAAGAGTATTATCAGCACCTGTAAACGCACCAAAACATACTTAATTAACCAGTGGGCGGTGAATTACCGCCCGCTGTTTTTTTTAGGAGTAAACCAGATGAGCAATTCAGTTCCAATGACTGTAGAGGGACATCGTCGACTTCAGGAAGAGTTGAAAACGTTGGTACGTGTTGAGCGGCCTAAGGTTGTTCAGGATATAGCTGAAGCTCGCAGCCATGGTGACTTGTCGGAAAATGCTGAATATGACGCGGCTAAAGAGCGACAAGGGTTTGTCGAAGGACGTATTCAGGAACTTAACGATAAAATTGCCCGTGCCCAAGTTATTGATCTGACAACGATTAAGAGTGATAAAATTGTTTTTGGCGCGACTGTCACTGTTTTTGATATAGATACTGAAAAAGAGGCAACTTATCAGATTGTCGGGGAAGACGAGGCGGATATTAAAGATGGTAAAATATCCATCACTTCTCCGGTGGGCAAAGCCCTGATTGGTCACTGTGTTGACGAAGAGGTCAGAATTGTGGTGCCATCTGGTGTGCGTGTTTATGAAATAACTCGGATTCTATATATTTAAACATGGTATCTGTTCAGTATGGGGTCGGATGTCTTGCTTTTTCTCATAGTTTTTGGGAGAATTCGCTAGCGTTACTATGACACTGGAGGTTCTCTATGATTCAGCCTATCACCAAAGATATCACCTTTGATCAATTGCTGCAGATGCGTCCCGACGCGGCAAAGATTCTGGCTAAATTTAACTTAGGTTGTGTTGGTTGCCTGGGTGCTTCGACTGAGACCCTTGCCCAGGGCGCACGTGCCCACGGCCTTGATATTCAGGAATTGCTGACTGCTCTGAATGAACGCAGTCAGTAGCTTTTACGGATCATGCCTGATCGGAAAATGGCCGATCCGGCCGAAATCCTTTCTCAACCCTTAAGCTTACTGCCGGGGGTTGGGCCTAAAGTTCAATCCCGCCTGCTAAAGCTTGGCTTGTCTACCCTGGAAGATGCTTTTTATCATCTGCCGTATCGCTACGAAGATCGCCGCCAACTCAAACTAATTCGTCAGTTAGGTAATGCTTCCACTGAAGTTTTCAAGGGAACCGTTCTTGCTTCAGGTGAATCCTGCACTAAACGCACATCGCGGCGCATTTTTGAAGTCATTATTGGAGATGACAGCGGTACTGTTTCTCTTAAATGGTTTCATTATCGTAGAAACTGGCTGGAAAAGCGCTTTCCAATCGGCCAGAAAGCTATTTTTATCGGTGAAGTTAAACGTTTTGGTGCCACTCGTGAGATCCATCACCCTGATTCTGAACTACTTCAGGGCGATGATGACATGGCCCTGTTGAGCCGTAAAGATCCCATCTCTTTTGGTCGCATCATCCCGGTGTACCCATTGACCGAAGGGATTAGCCAGAAGCAGATGCGTTCGATCTGGTTTCCACTGATCTGCGATTATGCCCACTATCTGCCGGCAACCACTCCTGACTCCATCCGTAAAAAATACCATCTGCTCGATCGTCTGGAAGCTATCCGCCAGGTTCACTGGCCCGACAAACAGTCAAACCTCAATGAACTGGAACAGGGGCGCCATATAGGGCGCAAGTCGCTTGTTTTTGATGAATTTTTCTATCTGGAGCTGGGGCTGGCATTAAAAAGGGCAGGGGTACAGCTGGAGCAGGGTAGCAGGATGCCCTGTGAGCACAAATACACGCTGCCCTTAAGCAAGATGTTGCCGTTTAAACTGACGGGAGCGCAACGCCGGGTACTAGGTGAAATAAAAAAGGATATGGCATCTGCCCACCCGATGAACCGGCTGTTACAAGGGGATGTCGGCAGCGGCAAAACGATTGTGGCACTGATGGCAGCGTTGATTGCTATCGAAAACAACTTCCAGGTTGCCGTTGTTGCACCCACGGAAATCCTTGCTGAGCAGCATTTTCGCACCTTTTCCCCCTGGCTGGAGAGGTTAGGGCTGACATCCTGTCTATTGCAAGGAAGTACCAGTGCAGCAGAAAAGAAACAACACTACGCTGGAATAGCTTCCGGTGAGATAGATTTGGTGGCTGGAACCCATGCCATTTTACAAGAAGGTGTTGAGTTTCAGCATCTTGGACTTGGAATTATTGATGAACAACATCGTTTCGGGGTGCGTCAACGCAGTATCCTCAAAACA
Organism: Deltaproteobacteria bacterium; assembly: GCA_018399135.1. GTDB lineage: Bacteria > Desulfobacterota > Desulfuromonadia > Desulfuromonadales > Geopsychrobacteraceae > Pelovirga. The sequence continues at coordinate 14,767 of JAGYPB010000039.1, forward strand.
AAAGGCAATAATCCGGACATGTTGGTGATGACGGCAACGCCGATTCCGCGAACCCTTTCCATGACCCTCTATGGTGATCTATGCGTTTCAGTCATTGATGAACTGCCTCCCGGCAGAAAACCTGTTTCAACAAAGATTATTCACCACAAAAATCGCTCCAAAGCCCATGATTTTATCCGGGAAGAACTCAAAAAAGGCCGCCAGACCTACATTGTTTATCCCTTGGTGGAAGAATCAGAAAAAAGTGATCTGCAGGCGGCGACCATTGCTGCACAGCAGCTCAATGAGATATTCCCTGAAGATCGGATTGGATTGCTCCATGGCAAGATGAAAACCGCAGAGAAAGAAGCGGTTATGAACGCTTTTCGTACGGGTGATATCGCGGTGTTGGTTGCGACAACAGTGATTGAGGTGGGAGTTGATGTGCCCAATGCCACCTTAATGGTCATTGAACATGCTGATCGTTTTGGTCTGGCGCAATTGCATCAGCTGCGAGGACGCGTAGGTCGGGGTGCAGAACAGAGCTTTTGTATGTTGATTCCATCAGAAAATTATAGCGAGGAGGCCCAAAAGCGCCTTGGGGTAATGATCAAAACAGAAGACGGTTTTCAGATCGCTGAAGCAGACCTGGAGATACGTGGACCGGGGGATTTTCTTGGCACCAGGCAAGCGGGTTTACCCGACTTTCGGATCGCCAGTCTAACGCGAGATTTATCCGTCCTTGAAGCAGCAAGGCAGGCGGCTTTTGATTATGTTGAGCGAACGAATATGCTGAAGCTTCCAGAGGCGCAACAAGTCAGAGAAGAATTGATCAAACGCTGGGGGAGTCGTCTTGAACTGGCCAACATTGGCTAAGAAGATGTGGTTTAACAAATCTGTTTCTTAGTTTACATAATATATATTATGCGACACTAAATATTGAGTGTACATCGTTACAATTACCCATAAGGGTAACTGTCTTGTGTAAATGTCATTGAACCCAATAAAAAAAGGATCACTTCATAAATGAGGCGATCCTTTTTTTATGTTGGTCGGGATGACTGGATTTGAACCAGCGGCCCCTTGACCCCCAGTCAAGTGCGCTACCAGACTGCGCCACATCCCGTTATAGACAGCGAGGCGCATTATCTGTGATTGCCCTGCACATGTCAAGAATTTTGACGGCCAATAGCCTGTTACTGTTTACGTTTATCGATAACCCGACAAGCTTTGCCTTCATGGCGTACGATGGATGAAGGTTCTACAAGCTTGACCTTCGCACTAACTCCCAGGACAGTCGCCAGTCGTTTTTCCGCTTCGGTAACGAATTGGCGTTGGCGCTTCATCTCATCAAAGAAAATATGTTCGTTGACCTCAACCTGTACCTCCAGTTGATCCATGTTGTTAACGCGATCAACTATTAACTGATAGTGTGGCTGGCACCCTTCAATCTGAAGTAACACTTCCTCGATCTGGGTCGGAAACACATTGACGCCCTTGATAATTAACATATCGTCAGTACGCCCGCTGGTTTTATCCATCCGCGCCAGTGTACGTCCACATTCACAGGCGTCATAATGAATCCTGGTAATATCACGGGTACGATAACGGATCATCGGAAAGGCCTGTTTAGTAAGGCTGGTGATGACCAGTTCCCCCCTTGAACCCTTTGGGAGCACCTTTCCAGTATCAGGATCGATGATCTCAAAAACAAAATGATCTTCCGCCAGATGCATTCCACATTTAAACAGGCAGTCTCCGGCGACGCCAGGCCCCATGATTTCAGACAGACCATAATTGTCGGTTGCGATAATTCCCAGACGTCCTTCCAGTTCATAACGCATCTGTTCGCTCCAGGGCTCAGCGCCAAAGAGACCGACTCGCAATGCCAGACTTGCCGGATCAATTCCTTTTTTCTCAAGTCGATCAGCAATGGTCAGACCGTAAGACGGCGTACAGACCAACGCTGATGAGCGATAATCCTGCATGATCATAATCTGCTTATCGGTATTACCACCGGATATCGGAATGACCGAGGCACCAATGGCTTCAGAACCATAATGCAGGCCAAAGGCACCTGTAAACAACCCGTATCCAAAGGCTATGTGGACAATATCCTCACGGGTCACCCCGGCGGCAGTCATGAAGCGTGCCACCAGTTCCGTCCAGGTGCTGATATCCTGTTTAGTGTAGCCGACGACGGTCGGTTTGCCTGTTGTGCCCGATGATGAGTGGATACGCACAACATCACTCATAGGAACAGCAAACATGCCGTAGGGGTAATTCAGACGCAAGTCTTCCTTGGTGGTAAATGGCAGGTCCTGAATATCGTCCAGCGACTTAAGGTCGCCGGGTTGAAAACCACAATCTTTGAATTTGTTCTGATAGCAAGGAACATTGCCACTGACCAGTTGCAGGGTCTGCAGTAATCGCTCCAGCTGCAAGCGCTCAATCTGCTCGCGTGGCATGCATTCAGCGTTGCTATTCCAGATGAATTGGTGAGCAGACATCGTTGATAGATTACTTTCACTATGCATATTTAGGTGCATGTTATATAGATGTTATTTTTTCGCCATCAATAATATTAACGCCATTTTTCAGCAGCACCGCAATGGCCTGGTCAACATTGTCAAAACGGAAAATAATGACGGCATTGCTGCCGGAACGCTCGACAAAGGCATACATGTATTCAACATTGATCTGATTATTGTCAAGAATTCTTAAAATAGATGACAGGCCACCTGGGGAATCGGGAACTTCAACTCCAATAACTTCGGTTTTATTCACGGTAAAATGTCTGTCACGAAGGACACTGAGGGCTTTTTCACTGTTATCGACAATCAACCGCAGGATACCAAAATCAGAGGTGTCAGCCAGTGAAAGAGCGCGAATATTGACGTTAGCCTCACCTAAAACACCCGAAACTTCAGCCAGACGACCTGATTTGTTTTCAATAAAAACCGAAATCTGCTCGACTTTCATGGCTTGCTCCTTTGTTATAATGAATTTTTGCTGCGCTTGTCGATGACCCGTTGCGCTTTTCCCTCGCTGCGGGCCAGGGTTTTTGGTTCGACCAGCCTTACCTTGCAGGTGACACCGAGGAGATCCTTGATCTGTTTCTGAATCTGTCCAGATAGCTGCTGAAGTTTGCGTACCTCGTCAGAAAATGTCTGTTCATCAACCTCAACAAGCACTTCCAGGGTGTCCAGGGTGCCCTCGCGATCAACCAGCAACTGGTAATGAGGTTCGATGCCCTTGATGTTGAACAGTACCGATTCAATCTGACTGGGAAAGACATTAACCCCACGAATAATCAGCATGTCATCACTGCGACCACTTAAGCGTTCAATGCGTGCGTGGGTTCTGCCACAGATACAGGGTTCGCGAGTCAAGCGGGTAATGTCACGAGTGCGGTAGCGGATCAGGGGTATCCCCTCTTTGGTGATAGTGGTGATGACCAACTCCCCTTTCACACCATCGGGAAGCACTTCCTGCGTGTCGGGATCGATGATTTCCAGTAGAAAATGATCTTCCCAGACATGCAGTCCGTTCTGGGCTTCGATACACTCGATGCCAACCCCAGGCCCGAGAATTTCTGATAATCCATAAATATCGATCGCCTTGATGTTGAGCTTGCTCTCGATTTCCTGGCGCATATTTTCGCTCCAGGGTTCGGCACCGAGAATGCCAACCTTGAGCTTGAGGTTGCGGATATCAATACCTTCTTCCGCTGCGACTTCAGCCAGAAACAGGCTGTAGGATGGGGTGCATGTCAGGACGGTAGAACCGAAATCCTGCATGATCATCAATTGTTTTTTAGTGTTGCCGCCTGACATGGGGATTACCGAAGCACCAATGCGCTCGGCACCATAGTGGGCACCAAGACCACCAGTGAACAGACCGTAGCCGTAGGCGTTATGGATGACATCACCTTTATGGGCGCCGGCAGCAAAAAATGAGCGTGCCATCAATTCTGTCCAGGTTTCAATGTCACGCTTGGTATAACCGACAACCGTGGGTTTACCTGTCGTGCCCGAGGAAGCATGAATACGGACAATTTGTTCCAGCGGCACAGCAAACAGGCCATACGGATAATTGTCGCGCATGTCCTTTTTCAATGTAAAAGGAAGGCGCTTTACATCCTCCAGATGTTTGATGTCTTTAGTTTTTACTCCAGCTCGATCAAAAATATCGCGGTAAAAAGGAACGGTCGCGTAAACCCGTTCTACCGTTTGTTGCAGGCGGCGCAACTGTAACGATTCGATCGCTTCTCGGGGTAATGTTTCAAAATCGTCGTTCCAGATCATCCAGATTCTCCCTATGGATTTTTCTAGCTGTTGGTTCCACGTCCTGCCGCAAACGCTTTAAGATTGATATCAACCAGTTTTTCCGGAACCATTTTTTTCAGAGCTGCCAACCACATGTCGTGGTCAAAATCGAGAATGTTAGAGAGGGCACCAAGCAGAACCGTGTTGACGGTTTTGGCGTTACCGGTTTCCAGCGCCAGGGTCAGCCCGTCAACCACTGTCGTCAGGGGAAATTGTTGTTCAATGGTTTCGATCAGATTCTCAGGATAGATTTGTTTACCCAACGCGACGGAAGGTGGAGCAATCTTCCAGTCGTTGACAACGACTCTGCCCTTACTGCGCAGTAAGGGCAAATAACGACAGGTTTCCATCAATTCAAAGCTGAAAAGGATATCCACCTCCCCTTCCGGAATAATCGATGAATAGACTTTTTCGCCATAACGAACATGGGAAACAACACTGCCACCACGTTGGGACATGCCGTGAATCTCGTTCTTTTTAACGTCAAGACCTGCCATCAGACAGACTTCGGATAGCACTTCGCTGGCGAGCAGAATGCCCTGTCCACCTACTCCGGCAATCAGGATATTGGTTGTGTTCATCTCGTTATGCCTCTACTTCCTTGAAAGCGTTAAAGCCACAGGTCTGCTGACATACTTTGCAACCAACGCAAATAATCTTGTCGATATTTGATTTTTTAGTCGTTTCATCCCAAGTGATGGCCGGACAACCCAGGCGCAGGCAGGCTTTACAGCCGGTACAGGCGTCATGATCCACGTAGAGAGACGGACGCCGATCGAGGTTGTCTCTGGGTACCAGAATGCATGGCCTGGTAGTGATGATGACGGAAACTTCCGGCCGGGCCATCTCTTCGCGCAAGGTTTTGCGGGTCAGGGCGATGTTATAGGGATCGATAATTCGTATATGCTCAACGCCTACAGCGCGACAGAGTTGTTCCATATCCACCCGAAAGGACGGGTTGTTATCCAGGGTATAACCGGAGGTCGGGTTTTCCTGGCGACCGGTCATGGCGGTGATGCGATTATCAAGGATAATCACGGTCGCCGTCGAGTTATTGTAGACCATGTCCATCAGACCGTTGATCCCGGTATGGAGAAAAGTAGAATCCCCGATAACGGCAACGACCTTACGTTGTTCCTCTTCACTTAATACTTTGGAAATGCCCGTTGCATTACCGATGCTGGCCCCCATACAGACACAGGTATCCATGGCCGACAAAGGCGGCATGAAGCCCAGGGTATAACAGCCGATATCTCCGGTAACAAAGGCTTTGGCACGATTCAGTTCCATAAAAACACCGCGATGTGGACAGCCGGGACACATATTTGGCGGTCGTGGGGGCAGATGGTGAGTAGAACTTTCATCCGGCAATGCGATTCCGAACAGCCCTTTGGCCAGACGCCCGGGGGTCAGTTCGCCACAGATAGGAATTTTTTCTTTGCCGATAACAGTAATCCCCATGGCCTGAACCTGCTCCTCAATGAAGGGGTCAAGCTCTTCAACCACATAGAGGGTTGTGTAATTGGCGGCGAAGTCACGAATTAATTGCTTGGGTAGCGGATAAACCATGCCGAGCTTAAGAACATCAGCATCGGGCAAAACCTCTTTTACGTACTGATAAGAAACTCCGGAGGTGATAACACCCACTTCCCCTTTGCCTTTTTCAACCCGGTTGAATGACTGATTGCAACCCCATTCTTCCAGCTTGAGAATACGCTCTTCGACATCATAGTGGCGCTTACGGGCGTTGCCGGGAAGCATCACCAGTTTAGCCGGATTACGCTCAAGGGATGGGGTCGGTATATGGTCCGGTCGCTCACCCATAGTAACGACCGATTTGGAGTGAGAAATCCGGGTCGTGCTGCGTAAAAAAACCGGCGTATCGAACTGTTCACTGACCTCAAAGCCGAGCTTGGTGAAATCAAGGGCTTCCTGACTGTCAGACGGTTCAAACATCGGCATTTTAGCAAATTTGGCAAAGTTACGATTATCCTGCTCGTTCTGTGATGAATGAAGTTCCGGATCGTCAGCAGTAACCAGCACCAGACCGCCGCGTACACCGGTATAGGTGAGGGTAAACAGGGGGTCAGCGGCAACATTGACACCCACGTGCTTCATCACCACCAAAGCTCGGGCACCGCCATAACAGGCACCGATACCAACTTCGAGGGCGACCTTCTCGTTCGGTGCCCAGGATGAGTCGATTTCTTTGTAACGGGTCATGTTTTCAAGGATTTCGGTGCTGGGTGTGCCGGGATAAGCGCAGGCAACCAGGGCCCCTGCCTCAAACGTTCCCCGGGCAATCGCTTCGTTTCCAGAGAGCAGTACTTTATTCATGGTCAGCCTTGATAATGTGAGTAATTGAAAGGTTGATGGAAAAAATTGAATGGCGATAATAGGCAAAGCGTGAACTTCTGTCAATCACGACATGAATCAAGGAAGGTTCCTTCCAGCAGGCCGGCATCAGCAACTTTGAGCTGAGTGATCTCAAAAGCTTTAGCAATCGTTGTGGCTAACTGCAGACCGGGTAGAATCAGATCCCCCCTGCCCTGCTCCATTCCTGGCAATTGTTCACGCTCAGCCGCCGATAAAGATTCAAGCTGATGATAAAGGGTGGTCATCCATACTACTGATAAACGGTGGTTATTGATTACAGTGTGGTCATAATGGGTAAGTTTTAAATCCATGGCAGCCAGGGTGGTCATGGTCCCTGCGGTGCCGATCATCTCCAGCGGTTCAGAGGATGAAGATGTGTGCTGCAAGCTGCTGCAATAGTCCATCAGTGTCGCTTCAATGGCATGTTGACGCTGGGCATGATCGGAACATTCTTCAGCCAGGCGCACCACCCCGAGCGGATAACTCATCTGGGAGCAGATACGCCCATCTGAAATAAATAGTAACTCAGTGCTACCACCTCCAATATCAAAAATAACTGCACTTTCAGGATGTGGAGTAATTACTGATAGGACACCAAGGGCTGTCAGACGAGCTTCTTCCTCACCATCAATGACCTCTATGCTGATGCCGGTTTGTTCATACACCTGTTTAATGAACTGCTGACGGTTTGCAGCGCGGCGCAATGCTGCTGTACCCACCGCACGTATGCACTGAGCCTGATTGTTTTTAAGGATAAGGGAAAAATCCTTAAGGGCTTTGATCGTTCTTGCTGCAGCTTCCGGCGACAAGCCCTCAGCCGGAGAAAAACCACCGCCAAGTCGGGTAATACGACGTTCATAAATACTTGGATGCAATCTCCCGGCAGCGCAGGAGCCAATCAACATTCTTACTGTATTGCTGCCAATATCGAGGGTTGCCTGCATCATGAATCTTTTACCAGAGTGTCGGAAATCTTGAAGGTATGATCACCGATTTTCTCATAACACTGGAGCATATCAATAAAAATCAGCCCAGGCTGTACCGCACATTCACCTGTGTTGAGGCGGGTAATATGGTTCATGCGCAATGAGTCTTCAAGAGCATCGATACTGTCTTCAAATTCGATGGATTGCTGGATAATGTCCTTATTGTCCTGTTCCATGGCATCAATGACAAAACGTAGAAACTCGTAAGTGCGATCAGCAATACCCGCAACTTCATTAGCCCCGGTGTGTGAAAATTTAATTTTATCGTTAGTCTTGCGAAGGTTTAATTTCCACAGGGTCTGGCAGTGATCGCCAATCCGTTCCAGATGATCAACAATGTTCATCAGTTTCTTGATCTGTACTGAAGTATCAGCAGAGATGGAACGGTGTGACAGTTTGGCAAGAAAATTCATAATCTCCTCCTGGAGGAGGTCGAGGGTTTCCTCATCTCTTTCCAGTTCAGGAATGCGTCGCACATCATTATCATCAAGAAAACGATTGGTCTCATTGAGCATGCTGAAAGCAAGCTGAGCCATGCGCCGGGTTTCGCGGCGCGCCTGGCCAATAGCGATTGGTGGAGTGTTCAAAACCCGGTCATCAATAAACCTTACTTGGACAATTTCCTGACGTCCTTCACCACGGATAAAATAGGTTGAAATTTTTGCTAACACGCCAATAAACGGCAGAAAGATCAAAGTATTAATCACGTTGAACAGGGTATGAGCATTGGCAATGTAGCGTGCGATATGAGGTTTGTCGCCCACAGGTGTGGTGTAAAGCTCAGCCTGTTCCTGGGTTTGTACAACAAAATCAGCCTCTCCAGGGGTTATCGCCGTGATTAGCTTCAAATACAACTGGAAGAAAATCAGCATCAGAATGACGCCGATAAAATTGAAGAGAAAATGAGCAAAAGCCGCACGTCGGGCAGCAATGTTCGTGCCGATAGCGGAGATATTAGCAGTAATGGTTGTGCCAATGTTCTCGCCGAGAATCAAGGCTACACTGGCTTCAAAGCTAATCAAACCAGAGGTTGCCAGAGCAAGAGTCAAGGCCAGCGTAGCAGTGCTGCTTTGGGTGATGATGGTTAAGATAGTGCCAATCAGTATACCTAATGATTTGTAATCTCCGACCAGCATAAAAAGTTGCTGAAACCCTTCACTGGTGCGTAACGGATCAAATCCCTGACGCATTATAGTCAGACCGAGAAAAACCAGACCAAAACCTAAAACAATTTCACCAAAATAACTGGCCCTTCGTTTTTTGCTGAAGAGTTTTAGAGCTGCACCCAGTCCAATGGCCGGCAATGCATATTGAGTGACATTAAAGGCGATGATCTGGGCGGTGATGGTCGAGCCGATGTTAACTCCCAGAATCACCCCAATGGCCTGGATCAGGCTGAGCAAGCCGGCGTTGACAAAACCGACAACCATCACAGTGGTTGCGCTGGATGATTGAATAAGGGCTGTAACACCAACACCAACCAGTGCTGCGACCAGTCGATGATTGGTCAGGGCGGCAAGAATCTGCCGCATCTTTTCACCAGCAATCTTTTGAAGCCCTTCAGACATGATTTTCATGCCGAAAAGAAACAGTCCAAGACCACCAACTAATCCGAACATCAATTGCTGGTTAAGCAAGACAGACATTTATTACTCCATAAGCGGGCACATCGAATGCATGAACAAATAAATCAGGATCTGTTGTGCACTGGGTCGGAGAATCTTATGAATAAGAGCCGCTTTACGTTATCCAAGACATCTTGTTGTCACCATCCATGGCGACAGGCATCCTTGTCACAGGATCCGACTGCCCGGTGCAAGGATAAAGCTTAATCGTTACACAATTCATATAATTAAAAAAAGGGGCCTTTAAAGGCACCCTTTGATTTGGCATGGCCGCTGAAAAATCAGCTGCTTTTTCGGTTGATAGAGGCAATCAGCATGTTACGATAATCCTGTTTTGACCTCCGTAGGCGTTCGCTGAAAGAGCGGAAGATGTTTAATGTCAACTGCATACCAAGGCGAGGATTATTGCTGCAGAGCTGATTGTAATCCTTGCGTGTCAAGGACAAAAGACTTACATCCTCGATCACCCGCGCCGTTGCAGCACGAGGACCACCATCAATAACAGCCAATTCGCCAAACGTATCACCTGGGCCAAGCACAACGAGAGTTTGTTCCTCCCCTTCCGCCAACATCTGTGAAATACGCACCGCCCCCCCGCTGATCAGATACAGGGATTCACCTGACATATTTTCGATATATATTGTCTTTCCAGCAGACATCTGTTGTGTCTTTAGAAGGGTGCCAAAAAAATCAATCTCTTTCGCGGCGAGACCGTGAAATAACGAACTATCCTTTAATGTATTCAAACTCTCATCATTCACAAGGCACCTGCCTGTTTAGTATAATGTTTTTAAATTTCGTATGTTTTCACATAGTCTAGATAGTTTTTAGCAGATTGTAGCAGAAAGGCAATTTCATCGTCTGTTAATTGTCTTTTACAGCGCGCCGGGGATCCAGCATAAAGACTACCTGAATGAACGCAGGTGCCGGGGGTCACCAGTGCTCCGGCTGCGATCATGGCATCGTCTTCAATCACTACCCCGTCCATAACAATGGCCCCCATACCGATTAGACAACGATTACCTATTGTACAACCATGGAGCGTTACGTTGTGGCCGATGGTCACGTCGTCGCCAATAATTGTAGGGTGGGTTTTATTGGTAACGTGAATAACGGTTCCGTCCTGGACATTAGTGCGCGCGCCAATGCGGATATGGTTCACATCTCCGCGAACCACAACATGATACCAGAGGCTGGAAAACTCGCCTATCTCAACGTCACCAATAATTTCACTGGAGCCGACACGAAAAACGGTCTCGTGTAGACGTGGGATAATACCTTTATAAACATGCAGCATGAGAAACTCTCCGCTTTAAAACAATTATGGTAACTATTCAGCTGTAGTCCTTGCGCAGGATAGGGAATCCTGTGGCAAGGGTGTTTGTCGCCATGG